>CAZWZD010000036.1:0-9097 GCA_964638235.1 uncultured Erysipelotrichales bacterium | reverse complement strand
CCTTTGAAACAACACAAAGCAGAGGTAGTGAAACAAAGAACTTTTGACACTACCATTGATCCAGAAGGGTTTAGAAATACAATCAGAGAAATGTATTCAAGATACAGATTACCAATGTTGGTTACAGAAAATGGAATTGGAGCCTATGATAAGCTAGAAGATGGAAAAGTACATGATCAATACAGAATTAAATACTATCAGGATCATTTACATCAAATACAATTAGCTATTAGTGATGGATGTGAAATGTTAGGATATTGTCCATGGAGTGCAATAGACTTAATTTCAACACATGAAGGAATGGTTAAGAGATATGGATTTATCTATGTAGATAGAGAAGAATTTGATTTAAAGACTTTGGATAGATATAGAAAAGATTCTTTCTATTGGTATAAGAAAGTTATTGCTAGTAATGGTGAAGATTTGAGTGACTAGGCTGCATATGCAGCCTTTTCTATTATATAAAAATAAATTGTTTGTTTTATTAAAGATGATATAATAAGATTATGAATTAAAATAAGGGAGAAAAAAAATGGATGAATCAAATAAATTAGGTTATGAAAAAATTTCTAAATTAATTATTTCATTAGCTATTCCTTCGATAATTGCTCAACTAGTGAATATTTTATATAACATGGTAGATCGTATTTATATCGGTCAAATGTCAAATGGTACAACTGCAATGGCTGCTTTATCTATTACTTTACCAATCGTTACTTTTATTACCGCTTTTACTCAATTAGTTGGAGTAGGTGGTGCTCCATTATGTGCTATTCGTCTAGGAGAAGATAATAAAGAAAAGGCTGAAGAAATTATGTCTACAAGCTTTTCTATGCTAATGATAATGGGTATTACATTGACGATTATTATTCTTGTTTTTCAAAAACCTTTGTTATTTTTATTTGGAGCAAGCGAAGAAACAATTGGTTTAGCAATGTCCTATATTACTATATATGCATTAGGAACTGTATTTGTTCAGATTACTTTAGGAATGAATGCATATATTAATACTCAAGGATTTGCGAAAATGGGAATGTGTACAGTTGTTATTGGTGCTGTTTTAAATATCATTTTAGATCCTATATTTATTTTTATTTTTAATATGGGAGTTAGAGGTGCAGCTTTAGCAACTATAATTGCTCAGGGGATTTCAGCAATATGGGTATTAAAATTTTTGTTTTCTAAGAAAAGCTTAATAAAAATAAGAAAGAAATATATAAAACCTAATCTTTCAATAGCTTTATCCATTATGGCTTTAGGAATATCACCATTCGTTATGAGTTCAACAGAGAGTCTTTTGCAGATTTCTTTTAATAATCAATTGAGTTTATATGGTGGAACCATGGCAGTAGCAACTATGTCTATATTAGCGAGTCTTTGGCAATTTGTAACCTTACCACTACAAGGTTTATGTCAGGGTGCTCAACCTATTTTAAGTTTTAACTATGATGCGAAAAACTATACAAGAGTAAGAAATACTTTTAAACTTCTCTTTAAATTGTGTGTTGGATTATCATTAATTGTTGGATCAATAATTATGATTTTTTCAAACTTCTTTGTTTCTATTTTTACTAATGATATTTCAACAATTCAATTTGCATCATGGGCTTTAAGAGTATATATTGCTGGATCAGTGTTGTTTGGAGCACAGATTGCCTGTCAGCAGTCTTTTATGGCTTTGGGGCAAGCTAAAATTTCTTTAAGTATGGCTGTTTTAAGAAAAGTGATATTATTAATACCTTTGATTTATATTTTTCCTTTTATTATTGGAAATAGTTCTTTTGCAGCAATGATGGCTGAACCTATTCAAAGTTTGGTAGAACAAGGTTCATATGTATTTGCAGTATTATTTGCTGAACCGGTATCAGATATCTTAGCAGCTTTAACAACTTCTACAATGTTTTATCGTTTCTATAAGAAAAATCTTTGTTTTGAAGATAAGAAAAAAAGGAGGTCCGAAAAATGGAAGAGAATTTAGAAAAACTGTTAGAAATAAAAGAAAAAGAAATTATCAAAGCTTTTAGTCATAATAATATAACAGCAATGTTTGTTAATGATCAAAATGAACTCATTAATTATTTAAAAAATATCTTAGTTGATCAAAAAGTTGTAAGTGTAGGTGGTTCTGTAACTTTAAATCAATTAGGTGTTATTGATTTAATTAGAAATAGTGATGTTCAGTTTTTAGACAGATATAAACCTGGATTAACAACAAAACAATTAGAACAATGTTTTAGAGATGGATTTAGTGCAGATTTGTTTTTTACTAGTACAAATGCACTAACAATAGATGGCTGTTTATATAATGTAGATGGTAATGGTAATCGAGTTGCTCAAATGATATATGGTCCTTCACAAGTTATTGTCATAGCAGGAATTAATAAAATATTCCATAATGAACAAGAAGCTATAGATCATATTTCAAATGTTGCTGCTCCAGCAAATGCAATAAGATTAAACAACAAAACACCTTGTACTAAAACAGGACATTGTATGAATTGTTTAAGTGAAGATAGAATTTGCTGCAGTTATGTTAAATTGGGGTATCAAAGAGTACCTGGACGTATTAAAGTGATTATTGTTAAAGAAAATTTAGGATATTAAGGAGATTGTTATGAAAAAGGAAGCAGGAATTTTATTTCCTATATCGGCATTACCGAATAAATATGGAATTGGTGATTTAGGAGAAAATGCTTATCAGCTTATAGATAAGCTTTATAATGCTAATGTGCATATTTGGCAAATATTGCCTTTACATCCTTTAAGTTATGGAAATTCGCCATATCAGCCTTTATCTTCTCAGGCTGGAGATGAAATTTATTTAAGCTTAGATGAATTTGTAAAAGATGGTTTATTAAAAGAAGAAGAAGTGACTTATTTTAATAGTCAAATGTCTTTTGTAGCTTATGATGCTGTTAGGAAAACAAAAGAAGCACTTTATAAAAAGGCTTTTGCTCGTTTTCAATTAAATGATAAATTTAAAACTTTTGCTAAACAAAAATGGGTGCAGGAATATGCTATATATAAAGTTTTTAAAGCTCATAATGATAATCAAATGTGGTTAAAATGGGATAAAGAATATAAAACGTATTTAACAAATCCAACTTTTCCACTAATTGCTTTTCAATCAGAAATAGATTATCAGATTTTTCTGCAATTTGAATTTTTAAAACAATGGAAAAAATTAAAAGCTTATGCTAACGAAAAAGGAATATTAATATTGGGTGATATGCCTATATATGTAGGATTAGATTCTGTTGATGTTTGGTCTAATCAAGAAAACTTCTTATTAGAAGAAGATGGAACACCTTCATTTGTAGCTGGTGTGCCACCAGATTATTTTAGTAAGTTTGGGCAAAGATGGGGAAATCCAATTTATGATTGGGAATATATGAAAAAACATGATTTTGATTTTTGGGTTAATCGTTTAGGATATGCTTCTTCAATATATGATATTATTCGTATCGATCATTTTAGAGCGTTTGATACTTATTGGAAAGTACCTGAAAGTGAACCAACTGCAATTATTGGAGAATGGGTTGAAGCACCAGGATATGAGTTGTTTGATACTTTATATAGAAAGATACCTAATCTTAATATTCTAGCTGAAGATTTAGGTGATCTAAGAGAAGAAGTTTATGAGTTAAGAGATCATTATCATTTAGAAGGTATGTATGTTTTTCAATTTCATTTTCAAGAGAATTTTGATATGAATAAAGTTGTAGTTTATACTGGAACACATGATAATGATACTATTGTAGGATGGCTTGGATTAATTAATAAAGATATAAAAACAAAATTAGATAAAATATTAAAAGATTATACAGAAAAAGAAGTCTTTCAAAAAATCATTCATTATTGCTTAGATTTAGAATCATTTAAAGTTATAATTCCAGTATGGGATATTATGGGTAAAGAAAATAATTGCCGATTTAACGTTCCAGGACAAATTGGCTCACCTAATTGGGAATGGCGATTAACATCTTTTGATGAACTTGATGAATATTTAGTTGATTTTAAGAATATGATTATTGAAAGTGGGAGATAGGAGGAATGTCTTTGAAACGAGCTATAGTACTTGCTGGTGGAGGATCTAAGGGTGCTTATGAAGCTGGCTTTATGAAAGCTTTAAAAGAAATAAATATTGAATATTCTATTGTTACTGGTACATCTATAGGAGCGTTAAACGGCTGTTTACTAGCTCAAGATAAATATGATGAAATGATTGATTTATGGAAAAGAATGGATATTAATACTGTATTTGCTGGTGGATTTAGTAAAGATTTCTCTTTTTTAGATATAGAAAAAATGATTGATCAATCTAACTTAATGGCATCATTTTTTAAAACATATCTTAAAGAAAAAGGAGCAGATATTACACCTTTAAAGAATTTAATCAGAGGTTTGTTAGATGAAGATAAACTTTTATCATCACCAATAGATTTTGGTTTATGTACAGTACAATTTCCAAGTTTAAAACCAGTACTAATAACAAAAGAAGAAATGGAAAAACAATATATCTATGATTATTTAATATCAAGTGCATCTTGTTTTCCAGCATTTCCAGTTCATACATTTAATGGACAATCATATATAGATGGTGGTTACTATGATAATGTTCCAATTGATTTAGCATTTGATATGGGAGCTGATGAAGTTATCGTTGTAGATATGAAAACTTCTCCTACTCATGATTATTATATTAATAAACCATTTGTTAAATATACTTATCCATTAGTTGAATTAGGAACTTTCTTAGATTTTAGTAGAAATCAATTAGATAGAAATATGAGAATAGGATATCAAACTGCAATGAAATCCTTTTCTAAATTAGAAGGAAAAGCATTTACATTTCATCCATATAATTCTTATATATTTGAAATGTTTTATAAAGAAATTTTAAAATTAGAAAGAAATATTAGATCAAACAGTAGAAATGATAATGGTATTATTCTAACAAAAAGAATACTGGATGAATATGTTTATGAAACATATTCATTAAAGGATTATTTATATGTTGTTTTAGATTGGCTAGGAAATTTATTAGATAAGGATCCAACTTATATATATACATTTGAAATTTTTACGAAAGAAATATTACAGGATTTTGAGAAATATGCTGATAAAGATTTTAAATATGTTAATATAGATTCATCTGGTGATTTAATTAATACCTTTAAAGATGTTAATAAAAAAGGTATTGTAGGAAGAATTTATCATCAATTATTGTATCCAAAGCATGAAATTCTTAAGTTTGATAAATGTATTTCTTTATTTCCAAAAGAGTCATTAATGGCTAAATTACTATACTTTTTATATCATAATAAATTAGAAAAAATCTAAAAAGTCATGATTTTGATATCATGACTTTTATAATTTCCTGTGAAACTTAACATTTCACAGGAAATTTTATCATAAAGTATTTATATTTTAAACATATTTTTACTTTTTTCTCATATAAATAAAAATTAATCATGCAAAATATCAATTATTCCTCTTTTTTTTAGTAATTTCATAAATCTAATCATTGATTTGATAGTGTTTTTCTTGTGAAATGTTAAGTTTCACAAGAAAAACATAAAGGGGAGAGAGTTAAATGAAATTAATTGTTTTATTATTGATTATTTTTTTAGCAGTTTTGGGGATAAGAGAAAAAAGAATTAATGATTTAAATGTAAAAAGAATTCCAATCAGAATTAATGTGAATGGTATTAGGGGAAAATCTACAGCAACGAGATTAATAACAGCTATTCTCAATGAAAGCAATCATACAACGATTGGAAAAACAACGGGGACTGCAGCTAGAATAATATATGAAGATGGATTAGAAAAGGAAATTATCAGAAAACCTGAAGGATCTAATATAAAAGAGCAAATAAAAATTATTGCAGTAGCAAAAAAGCATAGTGCAAAAGCATTGGTATGTGAATGTATGGCAGTTAGACCAGATTATCAATTAGTTTATTCTAGAAATATTATTAAAGCTAATATATATGTTATTGTTAATGTTTTAGAAGATCATTTAGATGTTATGGGACCAACAACCGATCAAATTGCAGAAGCTTTTGGGGAATCTATTCCCTATAATGGGAAATTAATAATTATAAAAGATCAATACACAGAATACTTTAAAAGTATAGCAGAAAAGCGAAATACAGAAGTTTATATTGCAGATAACGAAGAAATTCCATCAGGATATTTAGAAAAATTTGAATATGTGCTATTTCCAGATAATGTTTCTATTGCTTTAGCAGTAGCTAAAAGTTTAAATATCGATAAAACTACTGCATTAAAAGGAATGTTAAAAGCAAATCCAGATCCAGGAGCATTAAATATAAAAGAGATTAAAAATCAAGATATTTCATTCCATTTAGTAAATGCCTTTGCAGCAAATGAACCAGCATCAACATATTCAATTTTAATGAAACTTGAAGAATTAAATTATGACATTAATGATATGATCATAATATTTAATGGAAGAGATGATAGAATTGATAGAACAGATCAATTTATCAAAGATTTCTTTCCTATGATTACTATGCCATACATATTAGTAGGAATGGGACAGGGAATCAATAATATAAAAAAAGCATATAACAAGAATAAATTTAAAAATATTCAAGAATATATTCATATGGAAAACTGTCAACCAAAATATATCGTTAAAAGTTTGATGCCATATTTAGATGGAAAGGTAGTATTCGCAATTGGAAATATACATGGCGATGGGATGAGTTTTATAGAAGAAATTGAAAAGCTAAATGGTTTAGAATCTGAAAAATATATAGATGTAAAAATTTATCATGAAAATCAACAAAAATTAATTATTCATTAAAAAGAGGGGAATATAACAATGTATATAACACAAATAGAAATAGCTATTTTAGTAGGCGTTATCATCAGCTTATTATTTTCAGAAAAATTTGGAATTTCAGCAGGAGGAATAGTTGCTCCTGCGTATATAGCAATGTATTTTGATAGTATAGAAACAATTATTATACTATATCTTATTAGTTTAATAACATTTTTGTTTATAAAATTTGTACTGCCTAAATATATAATACTTTATGGAAGAAGGCAGTTTGTTGCTTGTATTATAATTGCGATAGTTTTAAAAGTTATTTGTGAATATTTATTTCCAGTACTGCCTTTTGAAGTATACGAATTTAGAGGAATTAGCATTATAGTACCTGCTTTACTCGCAAATTTGTATTGCAAACAAGGCATTAAAATAACAGTTATTAGTAGTATTGCAGTATCTTTTTGCGTGTTTTTAATAACTACAGGACTTTATATGATAATATAAGGAGAATATAAGAATGAGTATAAAAGATAGATGGACGATATATGTAAAAAGACATAATAAAGTATCATTGAAAGAAACTGTAATTGTTATACTATCTTTAGTATTAATTCTTGCCGGGTTTCGTATAAATGAGATTTATGGTACAAATACATATTATGAGTATATTCCTTATTATGATGATGCAGTATTTAGAGCAACCTTTGTTGGTGATGTTATGATGGGAAGAAGTGTTGAACAGATTGGCAAGCAGGATGGTTATGATCGACTTTTTGAAAATGTTTCTTATTTATGGAATGATTCTGATTACGTTATCTGCAATTTAGAAAGTGCAGTATTGAATACTGTTGAAAAATATAATCAAGCAGATAAAGAAATTACATTATATGCCAAATCAAAAAGTATAGTTGCATTAAAAAATGCAGGATTTAATTTAGTTTCTGCTGCTAATGATCATGTTAGAGATTATGGCAGCAAAGGTTTAAGAAATACTATCAATGTTTTAAATAATCATAATTTAGAATATGTTGGTATAGGAGAAAATATAGAAGAAGCAAAAAAATATAACATTAAGAAAATTAACGGATTAACAGTTGCAACTTCATCTATATCTGAAATAACTCCTGTAGGTTTTTCTGCAACTGAAGATAGAGCAGGTATATTTTCCAGCAAAAGCTATGATGACTATCCAGAAGTTATTAGAGAAGCCAAAAAAGAAGCAGATATAGTTATTGCTTACATACATTGGGGAGAAGAATATTCAAAAATTGTAACTGATGAACAAAGGCAATTAGCACGAAATTTAGTCAATGCAGGGGCTGATATAGTGATAGGTTCACATCCTCATACTTTACAGCCTATTGAAAAATATAATGATGGAATTATTTTTTACAGTTTAGGTAATTTTATATTTGATCAAGGCTGGACATTTACAAACGAAAGTACATTAATCAATTTTTCTTTAAAAGAGAATGGAAATTATGTTTTTGAATGCATGCCAGTTTTAGTTGATGATGCTATACCTCAAGTTACAAATTCGTTTTATCATAAGATGAGAATATTTAATACATTATCACAATCATTAGATACAGATGATTATATGATAAAAGATTCAAAATTAATAATTGAAGGAAATTTTGAAAGGCAGTAAGATGATGAAAAAGTATATAATTGGTTTGGTTGTGATATCTTTGATAGCAGTATTTGGATATTATTTTGATAATAATACAGATACTGTTAATCCAAAGATTATATATTCAAACGATGAAGAATCATATGTTGTTGCTTCTTCTAATACGTATGCTACTGAAATTGGTGCAAAAGTATTAGAAAGTGGTGGAAATGCAGTTGATAGTGCAATTGCTGTTTCATATGCATTATCAGTTACAATGCCTCAAGCATGTGGATTAGGTGGTGGAGGCTGCATGATTATATATGATTCTAAGAATGATAATTATGTGAGCTATAATTATTTTCCTAGTGCACCAATATCAAGTGCAACTAAGCAGTCATCATTTGGTGTTCCTGGTTTTGTAGCTGGAATGGAAAAGATTAATAATGATTATGGTACAATCGATATTTCAGAATTAATAGAATATAGTTATCAGCTTGCTGAAAATGGATTTACTATTGATTCAAAATTAGCAGAATCTTCGTCTAGATATAAAGATTATTTATCTTCTTATTCATATTTTTTTGATGATAATGGAAAGATTAAGAAAAAAGGTGATACATTGTATCAGCAAGATTTAGCAAATGTTTTAAAAACAATTCAAAATGAAGGTTCAGATTCTT
>CAZWZD010000035.1:0-9207 GCA_964638235.1 uncultured Erysipelotrichales bacterium | reverse complement strand
AAAAAGAGATAATAATAAACCAAAAGAAAATCAAAAAATTTATAACGTATAGATAGATCATAATTATAGAACTTATGAACCTCTACCTAAAGAGGAGTATAAATCATATATGTTTGAAGGAATTCCAGTAAAAGATAGAAAATTTGCTTTCATTCTACCAAGTAAGTACAAAGATGAAGTAAATAAACCTATTGGTGACATATTTAGCATAGAAGTAAGTTCCTTTATTTTAAACGAATATGCTTTTAATATACTATTTCCATATTTAAAAGAACATTCTCAAATATTTAGAATTAAAAATCAAAATAGCATATTTTATGTAATAAATGTAACAGATGTAATAGATTGCTTAGATTATGATAAATCAGAAATAAAGCGTTTTCCATCATCTGGTAGAGTAATGAGAGTCATAAAGTATTCTTTTATAAAAGATAAATTAAAAAATGCAACCATTTTTAAGTTACCTGAATTTGTAAAAACAAATTGTTATGTTACAAAGGAATTTAAAAATGCTGTTGAAGAAAATCATATTAAAGGTTTTAAATTTGAAGAACTATAACTAAGTAAAAATTTAGAATTTGTGAGGAATTTTTATGAAAAATGTATTGTTAAGTGCAGATAGCGAGATAAGTGTATTTTCCGTTCCAGATGAGGTAGCGGATAATCTTGAAAAATACTGTTTAAAGTTTTGCAATTGGCTAGATAAAAGCCCTAATGCTGACAAATATCATGTTAAAGTTGATGGAATAAGATGCGTATGCTATAATGAAAAAGATTTTATAGATTATTTAAATCAATATGTTTGTAAGGAAAAGTCTGTATTAATATCGACTCTTGCTAATGTATATGAAGAAAATGAACTTTCTGAAGAAAATATTGGATTGCCATATTTCAATTTTTAATAAAATTTAATTTATAGGAGAATAGTATGGATATATTGGATACAATAAGAAACAGAACGAGTTATCGTGGAAAATATAAAAGCACGCCTGTTCCAAAAACTGATTTAATAAAAATACTTGAAGCAGGAACGTATGCACCATCTGGGTGTAATAAGCAAACGACTTCATTTATAGCAGTAGATGATATAAAACTGTTAAATGAATTAAAATTATTGATTAAACCTCCAATTGCAAAAACAGCACATGCATTTATTTTAATTCTTACGCAAAAAAATATTTGCATATAGGGATAAATGTTTTAATATTCAGGATTATAGTGCGGCTATTGAGAATATGCTATTAGCGATTAAAGCACTTGGATATGAAAGTTGTTGGTACGAAGGACATATTACCGATGATGACGATATAGCTGGAAAGATTGCTAATCATATGGATATACCAGATGAATATAAGATTGTATGTATTTTACTTGTGGGAAAACCTGACGAAGAAACACATAAAATCACTAAAAAACCATTTGAAAGCAGGGCATGGTTTAATGTATTCGGTAAAAGCAAGTAATTATAAATTAGAATTTGTGTGAAAGAATGGAAAATAGAAAGGAAAAGAATTATGATGAATAAACAAGAAGCAAAAAAATTAGTTGAGCCTATTGTGAGAGAGGTTGTAAACTGTATATCCGAAAAGCGTTATGCTGATATTGAAAAATATGCTCAATTTTCTGACCTGTCTTTGTCTGATTTTACAGAACTAATCAAGGGTTTTTTGGAAATTAATGAGTTGCCCTATATGGATCGTTTTGAAGTTCCATGTAATTTTAACCCTCAGTATGAATATCATCAGCTTACTTGTGGCGTATATAAAGACGAAAAAGACTTTTGGGCAGATTATCAGTTGACCACAGACGGAGAATTAAATGATTTGACTTTACAGATGGAGTTTCTGTTTACGGAATCGGGAGCGTTAGCCGCCAAAGTTTTGAATGCACATATAATGTGAGAAATGCCAGTTTGTAAAAATATTTATAAAAAATAGATAAGAATTTATTAAAGGAGGAAGACATAATGATGCCAAAATTAATAATAATTGCTTTAGCAATATACTTGTTATATGTCACATATGTAAAAATAATACGTATAAATAATGGTGAAAAAATAAGCATTTTAGATAATGTTTTAGCACTCGTATTTGGCTGTATATTAGCAATTTTTAATTGGAATACTATGTATAAAGATGATTGGTATTTATATTTTATTGTTCTTATCGTTATATGTTGTATTGTTCCAGTTTATAATGTTATCAAAAATATATTGCATGATTAATTGATAAAATATTAGAAGTAATAAACCAGTAAAATACTGGTTTTTTATTTCGTCAATCATAAGAAAAAAAGGTGTAACTCTAATTTGTTACAACCCGTTATTTCTTTATTTTTATTGTCATAATATATTCATTATCAGTTTCATTTGTTGATGTATCAATATTTACACCAGTTTGTTGAATCATTTTAATTGCTTGTTCAAGTGTATTAATAGCAATTTTTACATTTCTTGAAATTTGTTTTGTTATTGGTTTTGGTTTAGCTTTCTTTTGTTTAATTCTTTTTTCTGTTTCATCTACAGTTAAACCTTTTGATACAATTTCCTTTAACATCTTATTTCTTTTTTCTGTTGTATCTAATTGAAGCAATGCTCTTGCATGTCTTTCAGTAATTTCTCTATTTCTAATAGATTCCTGCACTGTTATAGGCAACTGTAATAATCGTAATTTATTAGCAATCGTAGATTGGCTTTTACCTACTTTCTTAGCTAATTCTTCTTGAGTGATATTTTGACTTTCTAATAAAGACTGAAATGCTAAAGCCTCTTCTATAGCAGATAAATTCTCTCTTTGTATATTTTCTACTAGTGCAGCAGTAGCAGTTTGATCTTCATCATAATCTTGAATAATACAAGGAACTTCATCAAGATTAGCTAATTTACACGCTCTATACCTTCTTTCACCAACAACAATTTGATACACATCTCCATATGGTCTTACAACTATTGGCTGTAATAAACCATTCTTACTAATAGATTGTGCTAATTCCTGTATCTTTTCTTTTTCAAAATGTGTTCTTGGCTGATTTTCATTCGCAATTATAATATTAATATCTATAAACTTATAAATAGGTTCTTTCATCATATCACCTCTTAGTATAAGCATTATATCATTTTTTGTACAAAAACTAAACAATTAATTCACATCAAACTGACTATAATACAAATGATGATAGAAACCTTTCTTTTTTAATAATTCCTGATGATTTCCTTGTTCAATTATATGTCCATGATCCATAACTATAATCTTATCAGCTTTCTTAATCGTTGATAGTCTATGAGCAACTATAAATGTTGTTCTTCCTTTCATCATCTCATCAAAAGCATCTTGAATCTGTTTTTCAGTTCTTGTATCAATAGATGAAGTTGCTTCATCTAAAATTAACATTGGAGGTTTAACAAGCATTATTCTAGCAATACATAATAATTGTTTTTGTCCTTGTGATAAATTTCCTCCATCTTCTCCAACATAAGTATCATAACCATCTTTTAATTGTATGATAAATTTATGTGCATGTGCATTTTTAGCCGCTTCTATAATTTCTTCATCACTCGCATCTTTTTTACCATAAGCAATATTTTCTTTAATAGTTCCACTAAATAACCATGTATCCTGTAAAACCATTCCATACAGACTCCTTAAATAATCTCTAGTCATATCTTTTGTATTAATAGAATCAATAAAAATATTTCCCTTAACTGGATCATAAAATCTCATTAATAAATTAATAAATGTTGTTTTCCCACATCCAGTAGGTCCAACAATTGCAATTGTCTGTCCACTTTTTACATCCAATGAAAAATCTTCAATCAACGGATTTTCATCATACTGAAAATAAACATGATCAATACTTATATTGCCTTTAATATCATCTATTGTTTTAGGATTATTTGTTTCTATAATAACTGGTTCATCTAAAACATCAAAAACTCTCGTAGCACAAGCTAAAGCAGTCTGTAATTCAGTAAATACATTAGATATTTCATTAAAAGGTTTTGTATACTGATTGGCATAAGTCAAGAAACTAGACAATGCTCCTACAGTAAAATTCCCACTTACAACTTGCAATGCTCCAAAAACACATACCGAAGCATAAACAATATTATTAACAACTCTCGTACTAGGATTAACTAACGCACCTAAAAACTGTGATCTTACTCCACTTTTATGCACTCTCTGATTAATTTCTTTAAACTTCTCAATATTATCATCTTCATAAGAAAAAGCTTTAACTATTGTTTGATGACCTATCATTTCATTAACATAACCACCTAGCTCTCCTCTTAAAGTCAATTGTTCTTGAAAATATTTATAAGTTTTATTTGCAATTACAGAAGCAACAACTAATGATAATGGAGTTAAAATAATAACTATTGTAGCAATTGGTAAACTTATATATATCATAAATCCAACAGTTCCAATGATTGTCATAATTCCACCAAATAAGTTAGTAAAACCTTGAAGCAATCCATCTCCTATCAAATCAATATCATTAATCATTCTTGTCATCAAATCACCTTGTGATGATGAATCAATATATTTCAAATGTAAAGAAGAATATTGTTCAAACAACTTATTCCTTAAATCTCTAGTCATATTATAAGTCAACAAATTTGTCATTCTTACTAATAGCCATTGAAACAAAGAAGCTAATAAAACACAAACAAGAATATAAATAATCTTAATCTTTAACAATCTAAAATCAACATTATCTACTCCTATTAATAAATCTACTCCTTGTCCAATCAATATCGGAGTTAATAATGTAAAAATAATATTCAACGCTGAAGAAAGCAAAGCACGATATAAATAAACCATATAAGGTTTACAAAAAACAAGTAATCTCTTTAATGTTTTTATACTCATAATCCTTCCTCCTCAGCTAATTGAGAATGAGTAATTTCTCTATATATATCACAAGTATTCATTAACTCCTCATGATTACCAAAACCAACAATTTCACCATGTGATAAAACAATAATTTTATCAGCATGCATAATAGAAGAAACTCTCTGTGATACAATAAACACTGTAGAATCAACTGTTCTCAATGCTTTTCTTAAAGCAGCATCAGTCGCAAAATCTAAAGCACTTGCACTATCATCTAATATTAATATTTCAGGCTGCTTAATCAATGCTCTAGCAATTGTTAATCGCTGTCTTTGTCCACCAGATAAATTCTTACCATCCTGAACAATCATTGTATCTATTCCATTTTCTAAATCATAAACAAAAGAAGATTGCGATAATTCGATAGCCTTGCTTACTTCTTCATCATTTGCATCTTTTTTTCCCCACTTTAAATTATCTAAAACACTTCCTGTAAATAAAACAGCTTTTTGTGGAACAATCCCCATCATAGATCTTAGTTCTTTTAAAGAATAATTTTGAATAAGATTACCTTTTATATATATTTCTCCTTCATCACTATCATAAAATCTAGGAATTAAATTAACTAAAGTCGACTTTCCACTACCAGTACCACCAATAATACCAATTGTTTGATTTTTATAAACATCAAAAGAAACATCATTTAAAGCCTTATTCCCCTGATAAGAAAACGATACATGATTAAATGAAATAATAGGACTAAAAACCTCTTTTAATTCCTGTCTATTCTCTTTTACACTAGGCTCTACACTCAATACTTCTCCAACTCTTCGATAACTTGCAGATGCTTTAATAAAAATGACAATAACATTCGCAAAAACAAACATTGACAACAATATCTGATTCATATAATTAATCAATGCAACAACTTCCCCTTGAGTTAAACTGCCAATAGATACTCTTATACCTCCAACATATAAGATAATCATAATTCCCATATTAACAATAACATTTGTTAAAGGATTTAATATAGAAGATAACTTACCTACATTTATTTGCATATCCTTTTGCGTTTCTGTTGTTTTTTTAAATCTATCTCTTTCTTGCTTTTGTCTAGAAAAAGCTCTAATAACTCTTATACCAGTTAAATTCTCTCTAGTAATCAAAGAAACCTTATCTAATTGTTTTTGTATTAATAATGACATTGGTGCTGATCTAGAGATAACAAAATAAATAGTAGCAGCTAACATAGGAGCAATACATACGAATATAATAGCCATTTGGACATCTATCCTAAAAGCCATAACTAAAGATCCAATAATCAAAAATGGTGATCTTGAAACTAATCTAATTGTCATTGCTACTGCTAACTGCAACTGTACTGTATCATTCGTAATTCTTGTAATTAATGATGGAGTTCCCATTTTATCAAGATTTTCAAAATCATATTTATTGATAGCTTCATACATATCATTTCTTAAAAGCGTTCCAAAACTTTGAGAAGTATATGATGCAAAATATTGACAAACTAAAGCACAAGCATATCCAACAAAAGTCAATAAAAATAATACAAATCCCATTTTATAAATGTACTGTTTATCATTATATGAAATACCATTATCTATAATACTTGCAACTACAATTGGAACAACTAATTCAAAAAAAGCTTCTATCATTTTAAAAACAAATCCTGTAATTGCATACTTCTTAAATGGTTTTATATATTTATACCAAAGCATTGATTTCCCTTCTTTCTTGACAGTATTATATAATAAATGTTAATATATTAAAAATATATATAATATATAATTATTATACTTTTTTTGTATAGGAGAATGTTATGGATATTAAACAGATGATTTATTTTAAAACAATTGTAGAACAAGGTAATATTTCTAATGCTGCAAAAGCATTACATATGGCTCAACCACCATTATCGATCCAATTAAAACAGCTAGAAGAGGAATTAGATGTTCAACTATTAAAAAGAGGTCATCGAAACGTCGAGCTGACAGAAGCTGGTAAACTTTTTTATAAAAGATGTTTACAAATGATTTCATTAAGTGAATTAACACTTAATGAAATGGAAGATATTCAAAGAAAAGCTATTCGTATAGGTATAACTTCTTCTAATTCATCATTGATTCAAACAAAGAAAATAAATGATTTTTTCAAACAATATTCACAATATTCTTTTCAAATAACAGAAGGAACAACTTATGAATTATTAGATTCCTTATTATCTCATAATATTGACATAGGATTTGTAAGAACTCCTTTCAACGATCATCAAGTCAATGCATTATATTTAAAGAAAGAACCTATGTATGCAGTAGGAACTGAACAATTCATGAATGACAGTATGAATAACATTAAAGATTTCATAGATATTCCTCTATTAATTCATAGAAGATATGCTCCTCTTATAATAGATTATTGCCTAAATAAGCATTTTAATCCTTTTATTAAATGTCAAAGTGATGATTGTCGAACTTCTCTTATCTGGGCGAATGCAGGTTTAGGAGTTGCAATTGTACCAAAAAGTGCATTGCCATTAATGAAAGATAATCAGCTTCTCAAAGTTCCTCTTATTCATAAAGAACTATATACTGGCATTGCTTTTATAACCAGAAAAGAAGAACTATCACCTATTATTCAAAATCTTTTAAAACTATTCAAAGAAACATAACAGGAAGAAATATTTCTTCCTGTTAAACAACTATACGTATTGATTGAGGAACAACTTTAATTTCATAATGAGAACAATTCATTTGTTCTCCATCAACATTGCTACTAAAATTTCCTTCAACAAAAATATGCTTCGTTTTAAAAAAATGAACATCTTTTTTCTCATCTAATCTATGTAAAATCAACAATATCAATAAATATATGATTCTAAGAGGTGAAACTTTCTCTACAACACAAACATCTAACATTCCATCTTGTAAATCTGCATTAGGTGTAATCTTAAACCCTCCACCATAGTATTGACCATTATCAATCGTACACAAAATCATTAATCCATCATATAATACTTTATCTTCATCGTACATCTTAACGTATCTAAATCGATAGCCAAATATCTGTTTAAAAATCGCAATAATATAACTTTGTTTCTGTAAAAATTTAATATTCATTCCATCGTGTACCGTATTAGCAATTATACTATCCAATCCAAAACAAACAGTATTCAAATAATATCTGTCATTAACTATTGCAGTATCTATAATTCTAGCTTCTTTATTTAATGATTGTTTTAATATTTTTTTACAGTCTTTCTCCTTGCTGAAACATCTAAAAAAGTCATTACCTGTTCCATATGGAATAATAACTAACTCGTTATCAGTATTCACTAGTTTTTGCATCACAATATTTAACATTCCATCTCCACCAACAGAATAGATACGATTATGCTGATTTAAGAATTGCTCTGTAATATAAAAATCATTATCATTTCCTTCTGTTCTTATAATTTCATAATCTTTATCTTTCATAATATCATTAATAACAGATTCAAACGGATGATTTTTATAACTTCCATTTAAAATAAAAATATGTTTCATATTATCTCCTTTTACATACTGTTATATATCTAACCATTTCATAACTTTCATTCTTCCCCACTTCACATTGATCAACAATATCATATCCTATATTTTCTAATAAACTGTTAAACTTTCTTTGTGAAACAAGCACTAATTTACGACAAATATTATAAGTAGCTTTTAATATTTCTTCTTGTTCCTCATTACTATATTTGCAGTATAATCCATATGGTATATCTAGTAAACAAACATCAAAACTTTCATTTATCTTTTTTATATCACTCTTTTGAATAATTGAAGGATCATAATGAAAATGTTCTAGATTTAATCTTGCTTGGTATGATATTTCCCTGGAAATATCATAACCTTTAATATCTATCCCCATATCTAATGCCTCCAACACTACTGTTCCAATTCCACAGCATGGATCAACAACTCTTAAATTTAAATCGTTTTCTATTCCTATATTAACTATTGTTCTAGCAACTCTCAAAGATAAAGAAGAAGAATAAGTATATGGCTTATTTTCATTTTTATTCCAGCCATCATTGATTTGTTGTATACCTAATATCCATAAATCATTCATTTTAGTAATCGCAATAATAATATCTGGATGATGTATATTTACACTTCCTGCAATTGGAAAAGCGATTTGTTTACAGTATTCAATGGATTGTTTATATGGAATATGCGTTATTTCGTTTTTTAAATAAATAACTTTAAAATTATAGTATGTTAATTGCTTTTTATAGATATAATCAATTAAATCTTGAAAATTGGGAGATTTAACTAAAATGTTTACTTTTGATCGAATAAACACACTTCGATAT
>CAZWZD010000034.1:4818-9223 GCA_964638235.1 uncultured Erysipelotrichales bacterium | reverse complement strand
AATAAAGATCTCATTGTATCGATCGGCCATTTTTCCAAAGCTTCAGCTAAAATAGTATGATTTGTATAAGCCATAGTATTTGTAGTAATTTCCCAAGCTTCTTCCCATGACATATTATGTTCATCAATTAAAATTCTCATCAATTCAGGAATACATAATACTGGATGTGTATCATTTAATTGAATAACATTCTTATCTGCAAAGTTCTTTAAATTTGGATAATATCTTAAATGCTGTCTTACGATTGATTGTAACCCAGCGGCAACAAAGAAGTATTGTTGTTTTAAACGCAAAGTACGTCCTGATAATGTTGAATCATCTGGATATAAGTTCTGACAAATATCATTAACTTCTTGGTTGTATTGTCTAAAATCTTTATTTGTAGGAATATTATCACTTGGTTCAGCATGCCATAATCTTAATGTGTTTGTAACAGTTGTGTTATTACCAATAACTGGAACATCATAAGGAACAGCTCTTACACATTCAGCATCAATATGATCCCAAGACTTAGTTGTATCATTCCATACTGTTCTACCCCAAAACTTAACATCTACTGCATGTTTTGGTTTTCTAACTTCCCACATATTTCCTAATTTTAACCATTGATCTGGTACTTCGATTTGATATCCATTTTCAATCTTTTGTTTAAATAAACCATATTCATAACGAATAGTATGTCCAAATGCAGGATAAGATAATGAAGCTAAAGAATCCATAAAGCAGGCAGCTAAACGACCTAACCCACCATTTCCTAATCCAGCATCAGATTCTAATTCTTCCAAATCATGGATATTGATGTTATAGTCAGCTAATCCTTCTTTAGCAATTTCATATATACCTAAATTCATCATGTTATTAACAAGCAATCTTCCAATTAAGAATTCCATTGAAAAATAATGTACTTGTTTTAACTCATCAGTTTTAACAGCTAATTTACTTTTTGCCCAATTTACTGAAGCATAATCTCTAACCATAGTTTCAAGAACCATGAATTTCTCAGTAATATCTGATTCTTCTACAGTACGGCCATAAGATTCAATAATTCTCTTTGAAAACTCATATTTAAATTCTTCTTTAGTTTTAAACATTTATTTCAATCCCCCCATCTATTTTTTAGATTTTTTATTTTCGTTCTTCAACTCCAATATAATACCTGAAAATGGGGCAATGTCAACAGAAATCGAATTTTCTTTGTTTAAAACGTTTATTTTTTCGGATTTTAGTAATTTTTTGTTCACATAATTGCTACCTGTATAAATATCTCTATCAGTATTTAAAATTTCTTTATAAGTACCTGCTACTGGCACAGGAATACGATAACCTTTATGAGTATTACCGATAAAGTTCAAAATTGCAATTAACAAATCTTCATCAGGAGCTTTTCTTGCATATGCAAATACACTTTGTTTTTTATCATCTACAACTAACCATTCAAATCCTTCTGGATAATAATCATATTGATATAAAGCAGGATGTTCTAAAATAAGATGATTTAAATCACCAAAGAACCTATTAAATGAATCATGTTGAGGATATTTCAACAAATTCCATCCTAAAGCCTTCTTCTCATCCCATTCTTTATATTCAGCTAATTCATTACCCATGAAGTTTAACTTTTTACCTGGATGAGTCATCATATATACATATAGAGCTTTACATTGAGCAAACTTTTGATCATTATTTCCCCACATTTTATCTAAAATTGTTCCTTTACTATGTACAACTTCATCATGTGAGAAAGGTAAAATATAGTTTTCTCCATAAAAATACATCATTGAGAATGTTAATTTATTATGAGTATTATCATATTGTCTATATACAGGATCCTTTTTAAAATAGGCTAAAGTATCATTCATCCATCCTAGATCCCATTTATAATCAAAACCTAATCCACCAGCTTCTGGAGATCTTGTTACTGCCGGATAATCAGTTGAATCTTCAGCTATTAACATAACACCAGGATGCATTCTTGTCATATGTGAATTCATACGTTTCATAAATTCTAATGCACCATCATTAACACCTCTAGATTTATCACCTTTCCAATAAATCAAATTACTAATAGCATCAAATCTAATACCATCAACATGAAAATATTCAACCCAGAAATTAACAGCACTCATTAAGAAACTTCTAACTTCTTCTCTACCCAAATCAAAATAAACACTATCCCATTCAGTATATCTTAAATTAATATCAGGATACTCATAAACATGACCTCCATCAAATTCATACAATCCATGTGCATCTTTTACAAAATGAGCAGGAACAAAATCCATAATAATTCCAATATTATTCTTATGGCATGCATTAATAAATTTCATTAATTGTTTAGGATTACCATATCTACTTGTAGCACTGAAATATCCAGTAGGCTGATATCCCCAAGATCCATCAAATGGGAATTCATTCAAAGGCATCAATTCAATATGACTAAAACCTTTTTCTACAACATAAGGTATAATTTGATCAATCATTTCTTCATAAGAATAAAATTCCCCATCTTCTTCATCAGTAAAATCTTTCTTCATCTTCCAAGAGCCAATATTTACTTCGTATATATTTAACACTTTATCAAAATTCTTTGTCTGTTTCTTTAACCATCTCTTATCAGCCCATCTAAATCCATCTAAATTAAATACTTTAGAACTTGTACCTGGTCTTAATTCACTAAAAAAGGCATAAGGATCGGCTCTATCAAAAACTCTACCATCCACTGATTTAATACGATATTTGTACATATCATATTGTTTTAAACCAGGAATAAAAATAGTCCAAATTCCTCCATAATGATAACGTTCCATAACATGATCTTTACCATCCCATTTATTAAACGTTCCAACAACTTGAACACTTTTCGCATGAGGAGCATAAACAGTAAAACGAACACCTTTTTTACCATCTAGTGTTTCCAAGTGTGCTCCAAATACTTTGTACATCTCCAAACAATTCCCTTCATGGAATAATTGTATCAAAAAATTATCTAACATAAAGTTTCTCCTTTCATTAAAACTCCAATCTCATAATTATATTATACTATAAAAAAAAGGTAAAGCAATAATTTATTATTTGTCTTACTAAATTGAACGCTTTTAAACAATATTATCATTGTAGCATTTAGCAGTTCTAATGATTTAAAGTGAAATCATATAAAAACTTCATTCTTATTCTCTTCTTTCTTCTAACAAACAAAAACAGAGATAACTGTTTTAAACGTATCTCTGTTTTGTAGTTCAACTATTTCTCCAACTAAGGCTATGGTTCTCCGATTTACAAAATTATAATAACATTTTAATTAAATAATTTTAATAGAGAATAGTAAACTACATATCTATTGTAATTATATTTTAATTTAATTATTCATTTATAATCACAAAATATTTAAATCTCATATAAAATTTGTATTTTTAATCATCTTATTTGAATTTCATTTATGTTTTTTAATATAATTTGTATTGTTCCATCACTTTGTATTTCTTTTTTTATATTCTCTCCACTGATATAATCTTCTAACAAAACATTAATTTCTATATCAGTATCTAGTACAAGTTTACATTTATCCATTGATGCAGTAGCTACAGCATGTATTTCATCATCATCACCAATACCCATATCTTTCATCATCAGTTCACTTTCTTCCAATGCTTGATAATCTTTTTCTAAGACTTTTTTAACAACGGATAATGGTTTTATAGGCAAATGACTTTCTAACAAATTATTAACTTCCTGCTTCATCAATGGAAGTGCTTCTACTTCATTAACATGATATAAATCATCCATCTTATTAATAACTTTTTTCATAGTGTTATACTTTTGCTTATCTGTTAATTTTTCTTCACCTTTAATCCATTGAGCATTTAAATAATAATCCATTCTTCCATCAATCATATATTTCTTTTCAATTAGTGATAACTGACTCGTATCTGCATTTATAATAATTGCTTCATCTACACTGCTCCCTTGAGTAGGTAATACTTGTTTTTTTGTGATCCTTACATTTCCCTCTTCTACAACACTGAAAGGAATATAACGATAATTTAATTTTAGAACTGCAATATATCTTTCTCCATCTTTATAACAATCTACTATCAAAACATTACAATTAGGCATTTCTTCTATAACACTACCTAAAGCATATAGCTTATCCGTTATTTCCTTAGCCTGACTAATAAACTCATCATTACTTTCAGTCATTTTCTTTGCTCTTAAAATCATTTCATGTAAACTTCCAACAATCAATTCTTTAGAAGCAGCAGAATATAAAGTTTTTTCTACTTTCTTTTTATAATATTCTATTGATGTTTCATTCAAATCCACAAATTCATTAGAATAGTATATCTTTCTATGTTCAAAATCCAACATATGCATTAAAATTTTATTTATAATTATTGTATTCATCTTT
>CAZWZD010000034.1:0-4808 GCA_964638235.1 uncultured Erysipelotrichales bacterium | reverse complement strand
GTATCAATTATATCATAAATAACTATTTGAATAAAAGATAGAATTCTATATAATATAGATGAGGAGAATTGTATGAAAATAATTATAGCACCTAGTAAATCAATGAAATATATGAATTATAATATTGAAGGTACTTCAATATTATTTAAAAATGAAAATGAGTACTTACATAACATTCTAAAAGAATATAATGATGAACAAATTATGTCAATGATGAAAATTAGTTACAAACAAGCAATAAAAGTTATTAACTATTTCCAATCAAGCATGACATATCCAGCTATCAGCTTATATACTGGTACAGTATTTAAGCAATTAAATATAAAATCATATACTATTAAAGAATTTGAATATATGAATAAACATTTAAACATAATGTCTGCTTATTATGGAGTATTGCAGTATAATTCTTTAATATCTTATTATAGATTAGATATGTCAATGAAACCTAATTCTATTAACCTTTATGAATACTGGCATACATTTGTTTATCAGTATTTTAAAGATGAAGATTTTATCATTTCATTAGCTTCTAAAGAGTTTTCTTCTATGGTTAAACATCCTAATATTATTTTTATTGATTTTGTTGTAAAAAAGAATAATAAATTTGTTAGAAATGGATTTAAGGTTAAAGAAGCTAGAGGTAAAATGTTAAATGAAATGATTACCAAGAATATTACAACTTTAGATCAAATAAAAAATATAACTATTAATGAATATTATTATAATGAAGAATTATCTAATGCAAATAATTTTGTGTATCTTCAAGAAGAATAAAAGGGGCTGTAACGAAATAACTTTTTAAAAAGTTGCTTCGTACAGCTTCTTTTACTATGGATCCCTAAATAAAAAAAATATCTATTTCCAGTAACCTGAATCCAGATATTACAATATCTTACTATTCAATTTATACTGTTTTTGGGTGCAATGAGGGTATCGTCATGATATACCACTTTTCATATGTGCATAACTTTTTGTCAGTTAGGCAGTTCAATACTTTTGTTCTTTTCCTGTTTTAGCCGATATACATGATATTTTTTTAGATTATAGCCTATACATACAATAAGAAATTCCATTCTTGCATTGTCTGATCCTCTTCTTGTGAATCTTGTGAATTCCATATCCTGCTTGATTACTCCAAATGCTCCTTCTGCTTGTATACTCCTTTGCTTTTTTAATTCCCTGCCTTGTTCTGTTGATAATTCTTTATCTACAAATGCATAGAATTCATTCAAGACAACATCTCTTGTTAGTATTTTTTCCTTCCTCTTACTATTTTTACAGCATTCATTTATATATGGACATCTCTCACAGTTTTCCTTGCTCGTATATCGCTGCTTTATTTTTAAATATTTACCACTTACATCATATCTATCATCTATATATTCATCGAATATATGTCCATTAGGGCAAATCCTGTTCCCTTGATCATCAGTTTTCCAGTTTAATGGATTGAATCTCTTCTTTTTAAATTCTGGTGTATTTTTTCTTGCATACATGGAATCATGCCATTTTCTATGCAGAACATATAATTGTCATATGATCCATAGGCTGCATCTGCCATTGGATTAAGTGGATATTCTCCTGTATATTTCTTATATCTACTCATAAATGGTATAAATGTAGGCGTGTCTCCTGGTGTCTGATACAAATCACCATTGACAACAATACCATCACTTACTGATATCTGTGCATTATAACATGGCCTAGTCAGCCCTGTATTACAGTAATAATCCAGTTTCGTTGCACACATTGTGGCATCTTGATCTGTCTTGGAGCAGCTGTTCCTCTCACTTATAATGTTTAGTCAATATTCATATTCCATTAATTTAGTATAATATGCCATGCATATATCATATTGTCTCTGTATAGGATGCTTCCTTTTACCTTTTCCGTATGCCAGCTCAATATTTTCATGAATCATTACCTCCATAAGATACTGTACGATGTATCCTATTTCCTGTGAACAATAATATTGTGAATACTTAAAATTATATCCACTGTTCATATTCATTATAATGATTGATTCAGTTATTTTTTTAAACAAATCCATTCTTGAATTAAGGATACGTTTTTTATATACAAATGAATACTTATTCGCATTAGCTTCTAATTTAGTACCATCCGTATAGCTTTTTGACCTGTCAATTCCCATAAGATCACTAATATGAAGGGAAACTTCAAAAAAGATTTCATCAATATCGTAGATGAGATAATTCTTCATCAATCTTTCAAATACCATGAAGCTGGGTCTTTCTTCTTCTGATAGATATAAGAAACGGATATCATTTTTACATAGAGATTCTATTTTTCTCAAATTTGATTCTCCAATCATTCTTGCAAATAAAATGACTTTCAAAAGCATTACTTTATCATATCCCTTTCTGCCTCGGCACTCTTGTCTTTTTAAAAACCTATGTAAATTCACTCCTTCTAGTGCCTTTTGGAAAGAAACAACCTCATCATCAGGATCAATTTTAATTCCTATATCTAATGGTAAAACTAATTGTATTGTGTTATAATAATCATTGTAATTAGATTGAGTATAGATATATTTTTCCATAATCTAATTATACCAAAAAGAACAGTGATTTTCATTATAGAATTCACTGTTCTTTCTATTTTTTAGGGCCTTTATTGCCTTTTTATTTCGTTACAGCCCCTTTTATTTTCTCAAATCATTTATCATATAATTATACTGCATTCCTTCTCTTAATACCTGACTATCGCCACCCATTAAATCTAACAATGTATAGGCAAATTCTAAAGTTGCTGCTGGACCTCTTGCAGTAATAACACGTCCATCTACCTCTACAAATGAATTAGTGAAAATTCCTGAAGGAATTTGTGCTTCAAAACCAGGTGAACAAGTAAAACGTTTATCTCTGATAACTCCTGCTGTTTGTAAAGAAATTGGTCCTGCACATATAGCAGCTACATATTTTCCTTCATCATATGTTTTCTTTAATAGTTGAATAACTCTTTCATCACTTTGAAGATTAGTTGCTCCAGGAAGTCCCCCTGGCAAAATAACTAAATCTGCTTCTTCCATATCTTCAAACAAACAATCCATTTTAACTTGAATGTTATGGCTGCTTCTGACATCCATCGAATCCATTCCAACCATCTGACATGGTATTTTACCTCTAAAAAACACATCTACTACAGTTAATGCTTCAATTGTTTCAAATCCATCTTTAAATAAAACCACTGCTTTCATTACTTAATTATCTCCTTTCTTTCTTCTATATTTTCTAATTTATTAATAAATTCTTGGATTTTATATGTACTTACTTTATCATTCGAATTTTTTACACTTATTGTATTATCTTTGGCAGACAAAACAACAGGTACTTTATTATATGTCACTCTTGCATTAACAATTTCATATGTTTTTTCACCATCAGTATCTTTCTCTATAATATCACCAGTTAATAAGCAAACATATACATAATGAGTAACTATTTCATCAGAATCATCCGATAGTTTTATTTTGCTATCAGGACCTAATAATTGTATGTATTTAGTAAAAGATTGATTTTTTAAAATTTTATATTCTCCAATCATATCGTCTTTACTAATTGATATTTTACAAGGAACATATTTATCAGAAGACTGCTGTTGCGAAATAGAATCTACATATGAACTTTTTAATACAGAATTTTCTTTAACGACAGTAATTGTAATATTTTTTCCTTCTGTATTATCATTATTACCTAAACTTAGAATAAATCCTAAAGTAATTATAAAAAGGAACATAAAACCTATTATTGTAAATTGAGCTTTTTTTGTAAATTTCGGCATAATAACCACCTCTGTTTCTATTTTATCATGAATATTATAATTTATCAAACTACACATTTAAACAATTATATGTTATTATTATGAAAACGAGGTGAGGAGATTGGAGATTAAAAAAAATAAAACTCTATTATATATAACATATACTGTGACACTGGCATTTGTATTATTTAATTATAAAGAAGTTATAGGTATCTTTTTACATATTGTATCATTGGCTACTCCTTTCTATATTGGTATAGTTATAGCTTTTATTTTAAATATACCAATGAAAAAAATAGAAAAGCTACTATCTAAAAAAATAAATAAAAAAGGACTAATTAGAGGACTCTCAATTGCGATTACATTAGTATTTGCTTTACTTATTATATTGTTGTTTGGTTCATTTATTATTCCAAGAATATTTGACAGTATAGCTCTTATTATTAATAATATATTTAAATATTCAAGTAGTTTAGTAACAATGAGTAATAATTTATTAGCTCAAATGCATATTAAATATACAATCAATATGGCTACTATCCAAACTGCAATTGCTGCAAATTTTGATATCAACAATTTATTACAAAACACAACTGATATTTTAGGTAAAACTGGAATTAAAATTATCTTTCAATCAATAGGTTTTTTGGGTACAATTATTAATTGTGTAATATCATTTATGATGGGATTATATTTATTAGCTAACAAAGAAGCTTATATTACTCAATTAAAAAAATTAATAATATATTTTTGTGGTTATAAAAGAGGTTTGACATTATTTGATATAGGATCTGAAGCTAACCATTATTTCAATGGATTTGTAACTGGTCAATTATTAGAATGTTACATATTTATGACTCTTATTTATATTGTAATGAGAATATTTAATTTGCCTTTCCCTGAATTAATAGCTGTAATTGTAGCATCGTTTAGTTTAGTTCCAATGTTTGGAACATTTGTAGGTTTCTTCCTTACATTTATATTAGTATTAGCTGCTCAGCCACAGTCTGCAATTTTATTTGCAG
>CAZWZD010000033.1:0-9238 GCA_964638235.1 uncultured Erysipelotrichales bacterium | reverse complement strand
ATATAAATTATAAAAAAACCTGAAGTTATTAAGACTTCAAGTTTTTATTAATATGTTTTATTTTTTTAATGCTCGTCTGATTTTCATAACATCTGTAAATGTTGTAGAGAATGAATATTCTTTTTGTGCAAATATGAATGTAACTTTATCTTGTAAGCTAAAAGATACTTTTTTCATTTTGCGATAATCGATTAACATTCTTCCAATCATCATTTCTCTTTTACCTAGCAGTATTATACTTGATAGCATGAATGAATAAAATACTGTTACTAGAGCCATTAAGTTAATTGCTATTCTAAGGGAGTCTAAATTATCATATGTAAAACTATATACTATTGTTACCAAGCCTCCTATATAAACAGCTATAAATACTATTGTTAGAACTAAGTAAAAAATTTTTCCAGTTTGATTTAAACAAAATTTAAATGTTTTATCTCTTTTTTTCTGTCTAAAAATTGTTACTACAATATTAGCAACCTGAAAACTAAACCAAGCGAGTATCAATAACATTATAAATGATAATACATTCAAAATCAAATCTGCAATACCCATAAAACAACACACCTTTCACATTGTTTATATTATACAATAAAAATCATATTTCACAAAGAATTTTCTTTTATTATTTCAAAATTGTACTATAATTGTTTCAAAAAGGATGTGATTTTTAGTGCAAACAATTAATAAAACTGTATTATATGCTGATGTTGATTATAGTGGTCATTTTAAAATGACAACTTTATTTCAATTATTAACCACCCTTGCTACAGAAGATGCTATAACTTTAGGAATATGGTCTATGGATATGATGGATAGTTATGGATGGATCGTGTCTAAACAAACTATGGAACTAGATGAAGCAATTTGTTTACATGATGAGATAGAGATTACTACATATGCAGATAAAGGTTCTTTTGTTATTTTTCCAAGATATTATATAATTAAAAAGAACAATAAAGTTATTGGTAAGATTTCATCTGTATGGACATTGTTAGACTTAAAAAAGAGAATGATTGTTGCACCTAGACGTGTTGGAATTAAAATGCCTGATATTAATCATGATATAAAATTGGAAGCTCCTAAAACAATAGATGAAGATTTGAAAATGAGCTTTGTTAATGAAAGAAAAGTATTGTATAGTGATGTTGATACTAATCAACATATGAATAATACTAGATATATTGAATGGGCTTTAGATTTATTGGATTTTGATATATTTAAAGAAAAGTACATTTATAATATTTCTATAAATTATTTAAAAGAAATTAAGCCTTTAGAAGATGTTCAGTTATATTTATCTAAAGAATTAGATAAATATAATGTAAAAGGTGTAGTACATGATGAGATTGTGTTTATGATAGAAATATTGTTTAAAAATATTGTAGATGAATAAATAATTATCATTATTGACATAATTGAGAATCAATGGTATATTCTATTCATAGAGAAATTGTAGGAAATAAAAGCTGTGAAAAGAAGAGTAGCTTATCAATAATTGATAGAGAGTTCTTGCTTGGTGGAAAAGAATAAGGAAAGGTAAGTGAAGATGGTCTTGGAGCTGATTAGCTGATATGTAAGCTAATACGTATACACCCGTTAAAGTGTTAGAGTTTGATAGGACTCGATGAGGTAGCTATTCTGAGATAGTTATGAATTTAGGTGGTAACACGATATACTCGTCCTATATGTGGATGAGTTTTTATTTGTATATAATATTGGAGGAAAAAAGAATGAAACAAGAGATTGAAACACGATGTATACACTTAGATGATGAAGAGAAAAGTCCGTATGGTTCTATTAGTTATCCTATTTTTCAGACAGCAACATTTGCACATCCTAGAGTAGGACAAAGTACAGGATATGATTATACAAGACATACAAATCCAACAAGAAATAGGTTAGAAAAAATGATTGCTTCTTTAGAAAATGGAATTGATGCTTTAGCTTTTTCTAGTGGTATGTCAGCAATTACAACAATGATAGAGTTATTTCAGCCAGGTGATCATATCATTATAGAAGAAGATTTATATGGTGGAAGTATTCGTTTGTTTGAGAATATTAATAAGAAAAATGGAATTGAATTTACAGCTTTAGATATAGGATCTACAGATATTGAGCCTTATATTAAGGATAATACAAAAGCTGTATTTATTGAAACACCTACAAATCCAATGATGCATATTGTTGATATAGAAAAGTTATCAAAAATTGTTCATAAACATGATGCAATTTTTATTGTTGATAACACTTTTTTATCACCATATTTTCAAAATCCATTAGATTTAGGAGCAGATATAGTTATTCATAGCGGCACAAAATATATAAGTGGACATAATGACACAATTTCTGGTTTCTTTATTACAAATTCAAGTAAGATTTCTGAAGAAATTCGTTTTATTGCGAAAACTACTGGATCTTTACTGTCACCATTTGACAGCTGGTTAGTATTAAGAGGAATGCAAACACTTTCTATTAGAATGAAAGCAGCAGAAAGCAATGCAAAACAATTGGCTGAGTTTTTAGAAAGCATAGATGTTATTGATAAAGTTTATTATCCGGGATTAAAAACTCATCCAGGACATGAAATTATGAAGAAACAGGCAAGAGGATTTGGTGCTATGGTTTCATTTACTGTAAAGAGTAAAGAAATTGCTTATAAAATTTTAGAAAATGTGAATATTATAAAATTTGCAGAAAGTTTAGGTGGTACCGAAACATTAATAACATATCCTTTAACACAAACACACGCAGATGTTAGTGATGAGTTAAGACAGAAAAATGGCATTACAGATTGTCTATTAAGATTATCTGTGGGTATTGAAAATATTAATGACTTAATGAAAGATATAGAAAATGCTGTTAGATGAAATTATAGTAAATAAAGGAGTTGATCTTTAGTTAAGATTAACTCCTTTTTTGAAAAATCTGTATGATAAGTAACAGATGAGTAGCTAAAAATTAAAAATAAAGATTATTATTTTCATAATATGAAAATAATTTTATATATTTTGTGCTATTATAATGGCGTCCCAAATATCTATATAGTATTCGTTTTCCCGTAGAATACAGATATTAGAAAAACTGCCTAAAATGGGTGGTTTTTTTATTTATAAAGATTGAGATGCTATACGGCTTTTGTCTCAGCAATATTTATTTATGTATCTAATGAGTTTTTTTGTATCTTCCCATCTGCCTGTTTCACTAGATCCAAGAACTACAATAATATATGTACTTTTATTATGCTCATAAGTGGCTACTAAACATTTTCCTGCTGCATAAGTTGTTCCAGTTTTCATACCAGTTACACCTGAAACAGTTCCTAAAAGTTTATTTGTATTATTATAAGTGTATTGATTGCTTTTCTTTAAAGTTGTAAAACTGTAACTTTTTGTTTTGGCAATTTTTCTTAATGTGTCGTTTTGATATGCAGCTTGTGTGATTATAGCTAGGTCATAAGCAGTAAAATAATGATTTTCTGCAGTAAATCCAGCAGGATTTGTAAAATGGCTATTTATGCAGCCTAATTCTTCTAATTTCTGATTAACCATTTTTGCAAATTCAGTAAGTGAACCACCTGTATGTTGAGCAATTGCTACTGCAGCACCATTATCTGAACCAAGCATAGCAGCATATAGCAAATCTTTCATACTTACTTTATCTCCAACTCCTCTTAATCGTGAAAGATGGGTAGTTACAGCTTCACTAGTTATTCTTACCTCATCATTTAATTCAGTGTTTTCCAATGCAACTAAACAAGTTAATATTTTTGTTGTACTAGCAATACTTCTTTTTGTGTTTATTGATTTTTGATAGTATATTTGATTTGTATCTTCATCCATAATAAGAACACTTTTTGCAGCTAAAGAGATATTCTGTCTATTGGTTGTATTGATATGGATAGCTTCACTTTCAAATCCTTCTACAGTATCACCTTCATCAACAGTAATTCTCCAATCAGAGTTATTTAAACTTTGCCAGTCATTTGGATATTCAATTGTTATTTCTTGTGTTTCTTCATCACTTAGTGTATAAGTTTGCTTTGTATCCCATTCTTGACTTTTGGAATTATACATTTGCAGTAATAATTCTCTATTTCTGCCATTAGTTACAGTTATATTGTTTGATATTGTTTTAGTGGCTAATGAAGTAAATGTTGTTTTTAAACCAGTTATTATTGTTTCTTCTTTATCAATATACATATCATAATAATAATTTTCATAACATATACCACCCATTATACAAGAGAAAACTATTATTCCTATTAATACTTTTTTCAGCATGACAAAATTCTCCTTTTTATTACATTATAATACAAGAATTTTAATCAATAAAGAAAATAATTATTTGTTTGTTATTTTACTATCGTATATAAATCTCTTTTTATAAAGCTCATAGCTATTTTCATGAAGTAATCCATAACCAATTAGTAAAGAAATGTAATATAATTTATATTCTAGCCTATTATCTTCTTGTATTATATCAGCTATTTTGCTATATGGTTCAATCTTAAATTCTTCTAACATAACAAGTTTTTTCATAATATCGTTTTGATTATCAAGTAATTCTCTAAGTATTTTTCTTGTTTGTTTTTCTATATAAAACTCTGCTTTGTTAAATTGTCTTATTTTATCATGTTCAGCTTCCTTTATTATGTTTATAATCATAATATTCACCTCTTTGCACTATATATTAACATTATAAATTATAGGTGTAAATTACACAATAATTAAAGTGTATAAAATATTTCAAAAATTTAATACTATAATATAAAAAGGAAGTGTAATTATGGCTTTTAAAATAGAAAAAGAAGAATTTGTAAATAAAACATTTAGGATTAATAAGAAATTAGTAGAAGAAATGAATAAAGTATGTGATATGAAGAACATTTCTATGAATAATTTAGTAGTAAGATGTATAGAATATGCTTTAAATGATTTAGAAGAAGATGAAAAATAAATCTTACTTCATTTTATATAATTAAGAATATACAAAAATAATATTTACACCTTATAATAATATTTTTGTTGGGTGTAATTGGAAGGGAATCTTGATTGATTCTTTTTTTATTATAGCGATTATTTGGATATTATTATATAATATTTAATGTAAAGAGAGGGAATTGTTTATGTTGATATTGAATACTATGTGTAAATTGTTGTTTGCTACTTTTATTGGTTATTATTTAAATAAGAAGGATATTATTAATACTGATGTGAATAGACATCTTTCTTCATTTATTATCCAAGTGGCTTCTCCTTGTTTAATTATATCATCAGTTTCATCTATTGAAGGAGGAGATAAACGAGAGACACTTAGCATTTTAATTATAGGTATCGTAATCTACTGTTTGCTTCCTGTTATGAGTTGGATATTATCAAGAATTATTCCTTTGCCAAATAATAAAAGAAGAACATTTCAATGTATGCTGATGTTTTCAAATTGTGGCTTTATGGCACTTCCAATTCTTCAATCTATATATGGTAATGAATCTGTATTTTATAATACTTTATTACATATGCCTTATAATCTTTTGTTTTTCACTTTAGGTGCGTATTTATTGGCAAAAGATGGTGAAGATAAATATAATTTTAGACCTCAACAGTTATTAAGTGTTGGTGTGATATGTTCTATACTTGCAATTATTATTTATTTTGGAGATATACCAATACCTTCTTTTATGAGCGAATCTTTTAGCTTTATTGGAAATGTAGTAACTCCTCTTTCTATGATTTCTATTGGCAGTTCGGTGGCTGATTATCCAATTAAAGAAATACTTGAAGATAAATTGTTATATGTGATTAGTTTTGTAAGATTGGTGATTATACCAGTGATTGCTTATATAGGGATGAGTATATTTGTTGATAATCAAATGATTATACAAATGGTAGTTATAACATTGGGTATGCCTGTTGGATCAATGGTTGCAATGGGAGCTAGTGAATACAATGGAAATATTAAGACAGCTTCATTTGGAGTTGCTTTATCAACAATTTTATCAATGATAACAATTCCAATTATGTTGATATTATTAGGAATATGATAAAGATAGGTAAAATAAAGAGTAGAAATTTATCTTTTGATTTTATTGGTAATGAATGTTTGTGTTTTGTTAAAAATGACAACAAATAGTTATGCTATGATAAATGCTGGTGCAGATGTTAAAGCTTCTGCACACTATATAGCTGATTCTCACAATCAAAATTGTGTTGTGAAAATTTTAAAAAACTTGCTTTAAGCAATTGAACCACTCTAGTCTATTTGATAAGGGTGGTTTGTTATTATATAGTCATATTTATTCAACTACTGATTATTAAGGTGAAATATAAAGTAAAGATAATAATTAAAAATTCTTAATAAAGATTACTATATGATAGAAGAAATTTGAAAGTGGAATTTATGGAGGGAGTATATGCACCAGATATTGAGCAAAATAAAAAAAGTAGTTAATAGTAGTACAGAATTCGATTGGTATGTTAATGATAAATTACCACTATTTATGGTGTTTTATAATGATGAAGCTAATTTGGGAGCGATTAAGCTATTACTTTATAGTGATGGAAGAGTGATAGTATATATAGTATATATTTATGATGAAAAAGGGAAAAACTAATAAAGAAAGTTAATACAAATTTGAATATAGATAAGAAAAATATTTTTGAATTAGCTGTAATATTAAGAAATAAAGCAGATGATAAGAATATATGGGTAAGAGTATTGGAAATATTGATAGAGATATTGAAGTCAGTGATGAAAAGATAAATGAATTTAAGAATAATGAAAAGAAATATTGTGCTATAAAAAATAAAAAGATTATTTTGAATTTAAAAGCATATGTTTCAAAAAAGGCATAGAAGAAGGCTGAAAAGTTGGATATATGGAAAGAAAAGAGCCGTATGATTAAGATGGTTGGATTTTTTTAGCAGGAAATGAAACTAATGAATATATGTCAGATTATAAAAATATAGATTTAGCGATTGTAGGATATGTATTGCAACAATTAGATTCTGATATTTTTAAATATAATCAGTAGGAACAAAAATGATTAGAATATCTTCAAATACTTTTGAAATAGATAAGAAGAATAAAGAAATATATATGGTGAAAAGATAGTATGCTTATATTTAAGGATTAAACCTTTAATGTTATAATATACATGTATGAATAATTCGTTTTTTATTAGATTAAGCAGTTTTTAGGAGGAAATGTTATGTGGATAATTCTTGGTGTTGGAGCTATTATATTTGCAATCTTGAATATTATAAGAAGTTTTAGTAATAAGGAAACAAAGTGGTTTGGTTATGCAAGTTTATCTTTAACAGCACTAACTTTATGTGCTTTTTATAGTGTTGAAGCCAGTAGAGCTGTGAGTGGTGATTGGGTAGGATTATTGGATATTATGCTTACAATGTCTATAATATTATGGATATGTACTATTGTATCTATTTTGATAAATTCTATTGCTTTATTAATGTGTAAGAAATGAATGATTTCTAGTTTACATAATTAAGAAAAGTATGTTTTTGAATTAGAAATTAATATAAAAACGAAACGATTTCTCGTTTCGTGAATTGGCTGGTAGTCCGTAGGGGGTTCGAACCCCTGAAATGCTTGGATGAGAACCAAGTGTGTTAACCGCTTCACCAACGGACCATTGCAATAGATAGTATACCACTATAAATAAAAAATGCAAACAACTTTTGATTTTTCTTTAATATTTTATAACTTTCATGTATAATCTATATGAATACACGAATGTGAATATTTTAAAATATTTAATATATACTTAATAGAAAGGATAGAAAACTATGTCAGAAGTCATTGCAATTGAAGGAGGACATAAATTAAATGGTACTGTCAGGATTGGTGGAGCTAAAAATGCAACTGTTGCATTAATTCCAGCGTTAGTTTTAGCTGATAGTCCAGTAGAAATTTTTGGTGCTCCTAATATTTCAGATGTTAATGCTTTAGCAATCTTACTTAGAGAATTGAATTGTAAGGTTGAAATAAATGGTGATCATATAAAAGTTGATCCAACAAATATGAAAAATGTTCCTTTGGAAAGTGAAGCAGTTATTAAATTGAGAGCTTCGTATTATTTTATGGGAGCATTACTTGGTAAATATAAAAAAGTACGAATAAAAATGCCTGGAGGTTGTTATTTAGGACCTCGTCCTATTGATCTTCATTTAAAAGGATTTGAAGCTCTAGGAGCTAAAATTGAATATGATGAAAAAGAGGGATGCTATACTTTAGAAGCAGATGAGCTGATTGGAACGAGTATTTATTTAGATTTTGCATCAGTTGGAGCTACTATTAATATTCTATTGGCAGCTGTTAGAGCAAAAGGTAAAACAGTTATTGAAAACGCTGCTAAAGAACCAGAAATTATTGATGTAGCAAATTTGCTTACAAAGATGGGAGCTAAAATTAGAGGAGTTGGAACTGATACAATTACTATTCATGGTGTAGAAAATTTACATGGAACTTTTCATGAAATTATTCCAGATAGAATTGAAGCAGGAACATTTCTTATAATAGCTGCTGCTATGGGAGAAAAAGTCATTGTTCAAAACCTCATTCCTCAACATTTAGAGGCACTTATTTCTAAATTAAAAGAAATGGGAGTTAAAATGGAAATTGTTGGAGATAGTATTGTTGTTTATGGTGGAAGTGATTTAAGAGGAGTTAGTATTAAAACACAAATTTATCCAGGTTTTGCGACAGATTTACAACAACCACTAACTGCTTTACTAACTCAAGCTCAAGGGGAATCTATGGTTAAAGAAACAATATATGTTGAGCGTTTTAAACATTGTGAGCAATTGAATAAAATGGGAGCTAATATTGTAACAGGAGATGCTAGCAGTTTGATTTTAGGTAAAACTCCACTACATGGAGCAAGAGTGCAGGCTACAGACTTAAGGTGTGGTGCAGCTTTAGTTATTGCTGGATTAATGGCAGAAGGTATTACAGAAATAACAAATGTATATCATATTGATAGAGGATATGACAATATTGATCATAAACTGATGACTTTAGGTGCTAAAATATCAAGGTATGAAGTTGATGATTAGAAAAAATAAAAAAAGGGAATACTCAAAATTCAATTTTTAAAGGAACGATTGACCATAATGCAATCGTTCCTAATTTTTTTGATACAAATAGTTTCTTCTTTTTGATTATTACCTGAATCCGTGATAAATTGTAGAGTTATTTGAAATATATTTGATAATGTGCA
>CAZWZD010000032.1:0-9319 GCA_964638235.1 uncultured Erysipelotrichales bacterium | reverse complement strand
CTATTATGACTAAGAAAATAACTCAATTGAGGAATTTAATTGTTGTTGGGTTATTTATTGAAACTGTTGCTATATTAGGGTTATATCTTATCATGAATAATATGGTCCTTTTTGTTCTTAGTATATATGTTTTTATAAAAAATATTATTGCGTTTATGTGTATTGTTTATTTATCTTATACTATTGAAGAGAATACTGTAAGTGTAGAACAGGTTTTAAATACTGATGCTAAGAATGCTTTTTTGTTTGGTGGTATTGGTTTGATACAATATGATGAAAATAGAAATGTAACTTGGACAAGTGATTTGTTTAGTGCTTTGGATATTAATATTATTGGGATTAAATTGTTGGAATGGCAGCCTCATCTTGTTTCTTTGTTTGATGATGAAGATATTAAAGTTATAGATGTTAAAGGTAGAAAGTATGAGGCTTATAACAGCAAAGAATCTAAATTGATTTATCTAAAAGATGTGACTCAATATTTGTCTTTGCAGCAGGATTATTTAGATCAGCAGGTTGCGATGGCATATATTACTATTGATAATTATGAAGATACTCTAGAGAATGCTGATGAGCCAAAGATGGCATTGATTCAATCACGTTCAAGGCAAGTTATTATTGATTGGGCTTATTCTAATGGTATTATTATTAGAAGGTTTAAATCAGGTGGTTATTTAGCTTTTTTTAATGAAAGAATTTATCGTAAACAAGTTGAGAATAAGTTTGCAATATTAGATACTTTTAGAAAGATGTCTGAAGATTTGGATGAAGTTATGACATTGAGTATAGGTATTGGTAGAAATTCTAGAGTTTTAAGAGAATTGGATGATATGGCTACAGCAGCTTTGAATTTGACTTATTCAAGAGGTGGCGATCAAGTTGCGGTTAAATCTGGTGGCGAAGAAAAAGTTGTTTATTTTGGTGGAAGTACTGATGTATATGAAAAGAGTAGTAAGGTTAAAGCGAGAGTTATTGCTCAATCTTTAGTTGGATTGATTAAAAGGGCAGATAGAGTATTGATTATGGGGCATAAGAATTCTGATTTAGATTCGTTTGGAGCTTCTTTAGGTGTTGCGAGGATTTCAGAGTCTTATGGTAAGAAAACGAATATTGTTGTTGATTTTGATTCTATTGAGGAAAAGACAAAGCAAGTAGCATTGAGAGTTAAGAATGATGAAAAATATAAAGGTTTGATTGTGAGTGTGAATGATGCGTTGGAGTTTATTAATAAAGAAACTTTATTAATTGCTGTGGATCATCATAAACCTAGTCTTTCAATATCATCAACATTATTAGAAAGAGTCAGAAATAAAGTTATTATTGATCATCATCGTAGAGGAGAAGAATTTATTGAAGCACCTGTTTTAACGTATTTAGAGCCTGCTGGTTCTAGTACGGTTGAATTGTTAGTTGAACTTTGTGAATATTCTAAGAGTGATATTAAGTTTAATGAGTTAGATGCAACGATTATGTATGCTGGTATGTTGGTTGATACTAATAATTTTAAGCAGAGGGTTGGAGTGAGAACTTTTCAGTCGGCTGCTAAATTAAAAGATTTACAGGCTAATGTGACTTTGGCTTATGAATTCTTAGAGGATAGTTATGATGAAACATTGAATAGGCTTTCTTTAACTTCCAATGCATATCGTTATAATGATGAGATTCTTATTAGTATTGGTGATGAAAATCATGAGTATGCAAGAGAAATGTTAGCGAAGTCTAGCAATTCTTTGTTGGAAGTAAGTCAGATAAAGGCGGCTTTTACTATTGGTCGTATTTCTAAAACTGTAGTTGCTGTAAGTGCTAGAAGTACTAAAGGAATTAATGTTCAGCTTATTATGGAGAATATTGGTGGTGGAGGACATTTTTCGATGGCTGCAACTCAGTTTGAAAATAAGTCTTTAGAAGATGTGAAAGGAATTGTTGAGAGAGCGATTGCTCAATATTTAGAAGATAGAGGTGAATAGGATGAAAGTTATTTTATTACAAGATGTAAACAAGGTTGGAAAAAAAGGTGAAATTGTCAATGTTGCTGATGGATATGGGCAGAATTTCTTAATTAAAAGGAATTTAGCTGTTTTAGCTACTGCTTATGGGAAAGAACAAGTTGCAAAGGCTAAGGAAGAAGAGAGATTAGCTGATCTTGAAAGAAAAAAGGAAGCAGAGGCTTTGAAAAAAACTTTAGAAGAATTAACTTTGGAGTTTAAGATTTCTTCTGGTAAGGAAGGGAGAACTTTTGGAAGTGTATCTACTAAGAATATAGTTGAAGAGTTAAATAAGAAATATAACATTAAAGTTGATAAGAGAAAGTTTATTGATGCAAGACCTATTCAGGCTTTAGGTTATACAAAATTAAAGATTGAATTGTATAAAGGAGTTATTGCAACTATTAATGTTCATGTTAGTGAAAAATAGGAGGTACATATATGCCTAGAGAATTTCCACATGATATTGATGCTGAACGTGCATTGCTTGGTTCAATACTTATTTCAAAAGATGCATGTAATGAGATTATAGGAGTTGCTTCAGTAAATGATTTTTATCTTGATGCTCATCGTATTATTTTTGATGCAATGCAAAGGCTTGATCAGCAGAGAAAACCTATTGATGTTACAACTTTAACGTCTTATTTACTTGATAAGAAGCAGTTGGATAAGATAGGTGGAGTTGAATATTTATTACAGTTAAGTGAGTCTGTTGCTACTACAGCACATTCACAATATTATTTAAAGAGCTTAAATGAGAAAGCTTTATTGAGAAGGCTAATTACAAAGGCTACAGATATTATTGAGGGAGCATATGGTGAAATTGATGATGTTAATGAGTTCATTAATGATGCCGAGAAAGAGTTTTTAAATGTTACAAGGGATCGAAATGCAGGTGAATTTAAGACTGTTCAAGATGTTATTCAAAGTGTAACTGATAGATTGGTTATGTTACAGCAATCTGGAGGTAGTATTTCGGGGGTAAGAACGAAATATTATGATTTGGATAGAATGACATCTGGATTTCAAAAAGGTGATTTGATTATTTTAGCTGCTAGACCTTCTGTTGGTAAAACTGCTTTTGCGTTAAATATTGGTTTTAATGTTTCTGAAAAGTCTGATGAAGCAGTAGCAATTTTTTCTTTGGAAATGCCTGCTGAACAGCTGATTCAGCGTATTATTTGTGCTGCTGGAAGTATTAATTCTGAATCGATTAGAAATGGATCTATTTTAAAAGAAAATAGTGATCGTTATTATGCAGCTGCTGATAAAGTTTCTAAATGTAATTTATATATTGATGATACACCGGGAATTAAAGTTGGTGAGATAGCAGCTAAATGCAGACGATTAAAGCAGGAGCATGGATTGAAGCTTGTTATTATTGATTATTTACAGCTTATTACTGGACCATCTAACAGCAGAGAAAGCAGACAGCAGGAAGTTTCAGATATTTCAAGGCAATTAAAGGGAATTGCCAGAGAATTGGAAGTCCCTGTTATTGCTTTGAGTCAGTTATCACGTTCTGTTGAAAAGCGTGATAATAAACGTCCAGTATTATCTGATTTAAGAGAATCCGGTGCTATTGAACAAGATGCTGATATTGTTTCTTTTATTCATCGAGATGATTATCAAAATCCTGATAAAGAAAAAGAAACCCAGGGAGCGACAGATATTATAATTGCTAAGCATCGTAATGGAGCAACTGGTGATGTAAGGCTTATTTTCTTAAAAAATTATAGTAAATTTGCCAATCCTGCTAAACCAGGACAAGAAGAACCTGGAATTAAAGATGTAAGAGTATAGGTATCCGAAGGATACCTTTTTAATATTATAGAATAAAAATAGAATCCAAATAGATTCTATTCAAATGCTACACAGATAGGAGCGGGTATAACTATTTCACTATCTGTTAGTTTGAGACCTTCTGCTTCTTCATTAAATGTCATGATTTGTAACTTATTATCTGTTTGACAGGCAATGATGAGATACTGATCATTATATATATTAAAATCTCTAGGTTCTTTACCTGTGTGTACCATATATAATAAAGATATTTTCCCAGTTTCTTTATTGACTCTATACATTGCTATACTATCATGTCCTCTATTTGATACAAATAGATGTTCTCCACTAGTTGTTAAACGTATTGCGGATGCACTAGAGAAACCTATAAAATGTCTAGGTATAGTAGATATTGCTTGAATTAAACTGAAGCGACTGTCAATGTATTTAAAGACCATGATACTATTGGCTATTTCATTAACAAGATATGCAAATTTACCATCATGAGAAAAGATCATATGTCTTGGACCTGATCCTGGTACTACGTTTAATGTACGATCACTATCTTCTTTAAGTATACCATTATTATATCTATACATGATAACTTTATCAGCGCCTAAATCTACTGAATATACATATTTTTTATCAGGCGTTATACCTACGTTGTGAGCATGAGGAGATGTTTGTCTTTTTAATAAATCGGGTCCTCTTCCTGTATGTCTTACTGCACATATTTTTTCTTTAATTGATTTGTTTTCTATCCTATAAGAAGCAGTAGCTCCATAATGGTAGTTAGCTGCAAATATGTATTTTTTTTCGTCATCTATACATAGATGCGTATATGAACGGCCACTTGATCCATAGTTATTATTTAATATAAGTTCGTTATTATAAATAGAAAAACTACCTATACCTCCTCCATTATTGAGTGAATTGGCATTTTTATATGATACATATAAATTGTGATCAGCACATATCATATATGATGGAAAATCATTTGTTTCAATATGGCTGATAAGTTCCATTTCTAGAGTATCTTCGTTTAAAGTAAGTATATATATGCCTTTATCATCATCCTTTCCATAACTTGCTGTATAAAACGTTTTCATTAGTTAATCACCTCAAAAATTATTTTATCACATTATAAATTTATTTACTAATTAAAATAAAAAATATATAATAATAAGTAACAAATAAAAAGGAGAGATCGTGATGGATGAAAAATTATTATTAACTATATTACAAAAGAATGCAAGGACTAAAATTACTGATCTAGCTGCCGCCTTAGAAGAAAGTAAAGATGATGTTATAGATAAATTGACTGAATTAGAACAGAAGAAGATTATATGTGGTTATCATACGATTGTTAATTGGGATCGTACGAATACAGAAATGGTAACTGCATTGATTCAAATCAATGCTACTCCTGAAAGAGAATATGGGTATGATCGTATTGCTGCTCATATTTATAAGTTTTCAGAAGTTGATACTATGTATTTATTAAGTGGTGAGTTTGATTTTGTTGCGATAGTGAAAGGAAAGACTATGCAAGAAGCTGCTCATTTTGTAGCTAGTAAGTTAGCTTGTGTTGATGGTGTAACTGGTACATCTACTTTCTTTGTATTAAAGCAATATAAGAATAATGGTGTTGTTTTAATAGAAGATGAAGATGGTAAGAATGATAGATTGGTGGTGACTCCATGATGGATTATGAGAAGGTATTAAGTCATCGTGTTAAAACGATTAAACCTAGTGGTATTAGAAAGTTTTTTGATTTAGCTTCACAAATGGAGGGGGTTGTTTCTTTGGGTGTAGGAGAGCCTGATTTTACTACTCCTTGGGCTATTAGGGAAGCAGCTATTTATTCTATTGAAAAAGGTAGAACGTTTTATACTGCTAATAGAGGTTTATTAGCGTTAAGACAAGAAATATGTAATTATTATGATAGTAGATTTCATGTTCATTATGATCCACAAACTGAATGTGTTGTAACAGTTGGTGGCTCTGAAGGTATAGATATTGCGATTAGAGCTATTATTGATCCTGGAGATGAAATGATTGTATTGGATCCTGGATATGTTGCTTATACACCTGGTGTAGAATTAGCTGGTGGTATACCTGTTTCTATTACAACAAGGGCTGAAGATGAATTTAAATTGACTCCTGAGTTATTAAAAGCAGCTATTACGCCTAAAACAAAAGCAATTCTTATCAATTATCCATGTAATCCTACTGGCGGATTTATGACTAAGGAAGATTATGAAAAGATTGTACCAATATTAAAAGAATCAGGTATTATTATTATATCTGATGAAATATATGCAGAATTAAGTTATGAAGAAGAATTTTGCTCAATTGCTTCATTTGAAGAAATAAAAGATCAATGTATTATCATCAATGGTTTTTCTAAAGCATTTGCGATGACAGGATGGAGATTAGGATATGTACTATCTAATTCTATTTTATCTAAAGCCATGACAAAGATACATCAATATATTATTATGTCTGCCCCTACTTCAGCTCAATATGGTGCTATAGAAGGATTAAAGCGTTGTCAAGGTGAAGTAGAAAAAATGAGAGAATCATATAAAGTAAGAAGAAACTTTTGTGTAAAAGCATTTAATGATATGGGATTAAAAACATTTAAGCCACAAGGAGCATTCTATGTATTTCCATGTATTAAATCTACTGGATTAACTTCTGACGAATTCTGTGAACAATTATTAAATGATCAAAAAATAGCTTGTGTTCCAGGAACAGCATTTGGTGAAGCAGGAGAAGGCTTTATCCGTGTTTCTTATGCATACAGTTTAGAAGAATTAAAATTTGCGACAAGTAAAATAAAAGAGTTTGTAGATAATTTAAAATAGAAAGACTAAATACCTCTATTTTAATAACGTAAGTGAATACCACGTGCTATGCATGTGGTATTGTTTTGCATTAAAACTTAAACGATTTAAAGAGCTTTCATGTACATCTTATCGATGTAAATATCAAATCCTTATAGCAGTAAAATATAGAAGAATTGTTAAATATGAAAAACGATAAAGAAATACTCCTTAAAATTCAATATCAGATTTTATGACTAATTTAAAGAGAAAATCAACATTAATGATATTAAATAATAAGTTAATAGGAAAGTTGAGTATTTAATAAGAGTATATCTTGCAGGTAGAGTTAGGAAGAACGAAAAGTTTAAAAGCAAATACGCACTACACCTCTAGATGCAATCATAATTGGATTAACAGGCCAATGACAGGATCATTATTATAAATTATAATAAAATTGAAATAAGTTTGAGACAAATATGAGACAAACTCGGGACAAAATTTAACAAAATCTGTGTTATAATAAGATTACATTTATAAACCAGCAAAAAATATAAAAGTTTTAAAAATGAGTTCAAATATAAAAAGAAAGGCTGGTGTTTAAATGTTAAGAAATGAAGAAATGTTAAATGCTTTGAAAGAAATGAATATGTTTTCAGATGTATTCTTTAAAGAAGTAGTGAGAGATTTTGATTGCGCCTGTTATCTTTTAGAGGCAATTATTCCTGGTGCTGATGTAGTGGAGTCATGTGTTCAAAAGGATGTGAGTAATCCAATAGGAAGAAGCAACAGAGCAGATCTATTGATGAAAGATAGAAGAGGGATGATCTATAATTTGGAATGTCAAAGGGAAAAAGGAGGTTTTCCGCCAAAGAGATCAAGATTCTATAAGAGTTTAATCACGAGTATGGATACACCAAAGAATATAGTATTCAAGGATGTCATAGATGTTAACATTATAATATTCTATGAAAAGGATCCATGTGGATCAGGGAAGGACAGCTATGAATGGGTGACGCTTGTGAATGATGAATTAGTGGATCATGGTGAAAGAGTGATCTATGTTAATGGAGAAGCCAATTCTGATACAAGTATTGGAAGGGTGGCCAGAGATATGAGAGAAACAGATCCCAATAAGATTGAATCAGAAGTATTAAGAAAAAGGATCAAGTTTTTAAAAGAGACACAGGAAGGGAGAAATACTATGTGTACGATAATGGAAAGATTTTATAAGCAAGGCATTGAAGAAGGTAAGGAGCAAGGAATAGTTAACACTATAGTTACGATTTTAAAAAAGAAGTTAGGATTATTATCAGAAGATACAATGAAGAGAATAGAATCCTGTACAATGGAGCAGCTTCATATGTTAACTATAGAAGTGAGTGATTTTGAAAGTGAAAGTGAAGTAAGGTCATTCTTGCTTAGTATGGATGTTAAATAATAAGTCAGTATAATATACTGGCTTTTTTTATCTAAGAAGTGAATACTAAGTGCTATGTGCGTAGTATTATTTAGCTATAGCGTTTTGTATTATCGATTTTGAATTTTAAGATATATTTATTATTCCAATTTTATTATCATTTAACAGGTTTATGCTTGTTTAATAATATTTGTATAAGTCTTTTATGGTTATTCTAGATTCATTTTAATTATTTGTTTCTAATTGATATCTTTAGTCGTGATATCAATAAATATTTATAAAGTTTCTATGTTATATTTTAATTTAGATTTATTATAGAATATATGCGGACTTTATTTTAATATATAATGCTTGATTTTACCTGCGGGGAATAAGAAACTGCTATGACTGCTATAGGATATTGAAAAACTATTTCTTGATTTATGTTATCCTTATTTTATGCTCACATTCATTTATAACTATTGAACATCAATATTTAATCAATTGTTATATAAAAATGGTACTTTTTCAGTAACTTCGCATGCGCCTGACAGCTATAGAATTTAACACATAAAACCGTGGGGTACACGGGGATAGTTCGTTAATACTGTACATACTGGTGTATATGAGCGATACTCTCACCTATAAATAATAATCTCTTACATATCCTAAAGGATTTTCTATCATAACATATAAATCTTTTGATATTTCTTCTTCTGGTATAGTCATGTTTGTTTGAATCCAATATATTACTACTGCTGCTATACCACTAGATGAATATTTTTGAAATATTATAGGATCTATTCTATAGTTTTTCTTTTCTACGATTTTTGAGAATTCTTCTATAAATTCTAATGAATGTCCATAGGCTTGAGTTAAAGATTGGAAGAGGAGTTTACCATTATCATAATAATAGATTTGTTGATAGAAATCTTTATTATTTTTGAGATATGAAAAGAATGTTTTGACTCCTCTTTCATTTAAATGGAATTTAAATATTGGAAAAGAGTTTTTCATAAAATCTTCTTGTATAAACCACATAATAACATCATCTTTATTATGAAAATAATTATAAAATGTGACTCTGCTAGCAGGAACTTCTTTACATATCATTGAGACAGTTATATCTTCATAAGGACATTTTTTCATTAATTTTATTAAAGCTTTCGTAATATTATTTTTCATCATATTTCACCTACTTTAGATAAATTATACTATAAATTAACATAAATACAAGTTTGTAAAGCAATTCGTTTCAAATAGTATTAAGTCGTGTATTGTAAAATGAAACTGGAATTAAGGTTTGTAGGAAAAGGCTAGCCTTT
>CAZWZD010000031.1:0-9421 GCA_964638235.1 uncultured Erysipelotrichales bacterium | reverse complement strand
ATCTCCACCCATCATTAAAGAAGTATCCATAATCTCTTTTGTTAAAATTGTTAATTCTTCTTCAGTTAATTCTATTTTCTCTAGTGCCATTGACTGAGAAACAATCTTTTTACACTCATCTAAATAAGGTTCTTTATCTATATTTGTTACAGATTCCATATTCTCACCTCTATCGTTATTATACCATGAAATCATCAAAATAAATGAAAACAATAAAATTATCTTAAAAATTTTATATCTTCTACTATTTCAATATTCAATGATTCTAAATATTTTCTAGCCTTATTATATGTTTTCTTATCACTTAATCTACATGGTTCATGTGCATCTACTCCAATAATTGCTTTATTGCCAATTCTTGACACTATTTTCCAAAACTGGGGATTTGGATAATGTCTATGAAATTTGAATCCTAATAAATTAAATTCTAATGGCATATCTTTTTTTAAAGCATATTCACATAATCTTGTATATTCTGCTATATATCTATCATCATATGGATCAAAACAGGCTAAATCCGGATGAGCAATATAACTATATAACCCCGTATCCATAGCTTTAATACATTGATCAACATATCTTACTAAGCTTGAATAGCTTATAGGCATTCCATAATATATTCCGGTTTCATCAGTTTCATCATAATGATTACCTAAAATTATATAATCTATCTCTTTCGTTTTTAAAGTCTGTTTTAGCCAAGGAAGATATTTTTCAAAAAATTCTACTTCTAATCCTATTTTAATATCAATCTGATCTTTATATTTTTCTTGTAATCGTTTTAAAGTATCAATATAATCATCAAGCTGTTCTTCTTTCATTCTCATATTAGATACAAAATTGCTGTCATAATGCCATGGCGAATGATCTGCAAAACCTAAAACGCTGTAGCCACCTTTAATTGCATGTAAAATATATTCTTCTTCACTTCCAATAGCGTGCTGGCATCGAGATGTATGCGTATGATAATTTTTCATTATGATAACTCCTTTAATACATTCATAATATCATCCTGACAAGCTGATAATGTTCCCTGCACATTATCTTTTCTACCGCCACCTTTAACATCAAAGTGTTCTTTTAATCTTTTTAAAATATCTAATGCATTGTCTTTAGAAGCAATAAAGAAGCGATATGGTCCTTTACCAACAAATATGCAAGCATTGTTACAATGTTCTAATAATTGCTGTGAATAATATTTAACTAATGATGGAGCTAACTCGTCTATAAATATAATATGTAAATTAGAATACTCTAGTTCATTACATTGTTTATCAATCGTTTTCTTTTGAATGAAGCTTACTTCTTCTTTAAGTTTAATATTTTCATCATATAATCTATGTACATATTCATTACAGCGATCAATTGGAGAAGATAACAAATGTGAAATATCCATTAATTGTTTATAATTATCTAATATAAATTCTAAAGCTCTTTTTCCAGATAATATAAATAATCTTACACCTTTTTTATAATTCATCCACTTAACAACCTTAAATAAACCAATCTCTCCAGTTGTTTTTACATGAGGTGCACAGCAAGCACAAAGATCAACACCTTCTATTTCTACAATTCTGATATTACCATCTATTTCCTTTTTGCTTCTATAATTTAAATCTTTAACATTATCAGGATAAGAACAATGAATAGCAACATTTTTACAAATAACTTCATTAACTTTCCTCTCTAATTCAGCAATCTGTAAATCATCTAACTTTCCATTAAAATCTACAGTAACATAATCTAATCCCAAATGAAAACCTACATTATCATAACCATACATAGAATGAACTATTCCTGATAGAATATGTTCACCACTATGATTTTGCATATTTGAAAATCTTAAATCAAAATCAATTTCACCTTCAACATCTCCATTAATTTCTTTATCAACATAATGGTGAATAACTCCATCTACAATTTGAACATCTTTTACCAAAACACCATTAATATAACCCTGATCACAGCATTGCCCTCCCTCTAATGGGAAAAACAATGTTTGATCTAATATAACATCATAACCATTCTTTACTTTTGTACATGATATAACACTTGCACTAAATGTCTTTGCATAAGGATAATTATCATATAATTTTAATGTTTCCATCTTTTCACACCTCGTTTTTACTCCTTACATACGTCTATCCATTTTATGTAATGAGAATATTCTTCTAATTGAGGAATTGTTAACTCAATTGCACTATTTCCACTACCACAGGCAGGAAAAACCGTTTCAAATCGTTTCAAAGAAACATCTAAATAAACTTCAACTCCTTCATTAACTGCAAACGGACAAACTCCTCCAGGAGCGTGTCCTACTAACTCTTCAGTTGAGTCATATGACAACATTTTAGCTTTTTTAGAAAACTCCTTTTTATATTTACCATTTTGTATTTTTGTATCTCCTGCACATACAATTAAAATAATCCTTTCTGCAACTTGAAAAGACATCGTTTTTGCAATTCTTGCTTCTTCAACACCTAAAGCCTGAGCAGCTAAAGATACTGTTGCACTTGATTTTTCTAATTCAATAATTTGATTTTCTATATGATACTGTTTAAAGTATTCTTTAACTTTGTCTAGTGACATTTTTATCAATCCTTTCAATTTATTTGATATTATCATTGATAGAAGAAAGTGTCAAACATAGAATTGACAAAAATATATTATATATATTAAGATGTAAAAAAGGTTTAAACTTTTTAATAAGAAAGCATAATGTAAATATAGATGAAAGGATGTGAACGAATGTATTTATCCATTGATATTGGTGGTACTTTTGTTAAATATGGATATTATGATAAAGATGGAAGTTGTTATAATCATGGAAAGATTAAAACAATAAAAACAAATATACAAGATTTCTATCTTTCTTTACTATCATTAAAACAATCTAAGATTGAAACCATCGCAGTTAGTATGCCTGGTTTAATAGACAGTGATAGTGGTTATGTTCATGCTGTTACATTGCTGCCATTTCTTGCAAATAGAAATGTAAAAAAAGATCTTGAAGAATTGTTTCAATTGCCTGTTGCAATTGAAAATGATGCAAAGTGTGCTGCTATGGGAGAAATGTGGAAAGGCAGTTTAAAAAATGTATGCAATGGCTTATTTATTATATTTGGCAGTGGTATTGGTGGTACAATTATTTTAAATGGCAAAATAATGAAAACAACTCATTATAAAGCAGGAGAAATAGGCAGTATTCTAATGCCTTTAGATAATAATTATCAGCATATGACTAATTTTGGAGCAAACAATAATGCTAATAAATTAATTCATGCAATAAGTCAAGAAATAAACTGTAAAGAAGATGGTCAAATAGTATTTAAACAAATAGATAATCCTAAAGCTAAAGAAATTTTAAGCTTATTTTGCAGGCAGATTGCTTTTATGATTTATAATTTAGATTATGTATTAGATTTAGATGTTGTATGTATCGGTGGTGGTATTAGTGAACAAAATGTTTTTATTGATACAATCAATAATGAATTTATGAAACTAAGAAATCAATATAGAGAAGATAACCATCAGCCTATTATTACATCTTGCACTCTTCATAATAATGCAAATCTCATTGGTGCTTTATATCATCTTTTAAACAAAAAATCCTCATAAGAGGATTTTTTTATTCTGTACGCAAAGCTGTAACAGGATCTTCATGAGCAGCTTTTCTAGATGGAATTAAGCCACCAATTAATGTTAATACAACGCTTAATATGATTAAAACAATTGCTCCTGCTACAGGCAATACAGCATTAACACTAGTATTATTAGCAATATTGTGAATAACTATATTACTTGGAATAAGCAAGATAACTGTTAAACCTATTCCAATTAAACCTGATAGTAAACCTATAATAAATGTTTCAGCATTAAAAACTTGAGAAATATTGTTTTTTGAAGCACCAATTGCTCTTAAAATACCAATTTCTTTTTTTCTTTCTAATACACTGATATAAGTTATAACTCCTATCATAATAGATGATACAACTAACGAAATAGCCACAAAAGCAATAAGTACATAACTAATTGTATTAATTATATCAGTTACAGATGACATTAAAGTTCCTACATAATCAGTATAAGTAATTACTTTATCTTCATCTGTTTTTTTCATATTCTCGTTATACCTATCTAATATATTGACAACTTCCTGCTTCGTTTCAAAATCTTTAGGATATATACTTATTTGACTTGGTTTATCCTTATCAGCATATTGCAGTTTGCTTAAATTACCATCATAAGAACTTGTTTCTGTAGTCATTAATGAAAGCATAAGTTCAGATAATTCTTCCTGAGTCATATTCATCTGAAATGCTTGAGAAAAGGCATTTGTATCAATTTGAATTGCATTTTGCATATTTTTCCCTATTTGTCCCATTTGTTCGCTCATTGCAGCACTAATTTGTTTTTGCAATGATTGAGTAATAGTTGTTGTATATTCACTCATAATTGTTTGCATTTGCTTTTGCAAAGATGTTTGAAATTGTTCTGTTAAACCAGTTTCTTGTAAAACTTCTTGAATTTCAGTTTGAATAAATGCTTGTGCTTCCTCACTTTGAAGATAAAGCATGAAGTATTCTTGAGTTTTAGTTGGATCTACAAAACCATTTTTAATAGCATATTCTTGATAATGAGTCATTAACTTTTGACTTAATTCTTCTAACTGCTGTGAATCAAACTCTATATTTATATCTTTTAATACATCATCCATATTTAATGATGGTAAGGAATTAGTATCTAATTTTATATTACTTAAGTCCAATGAACTCATATCAACATTAAGCTTACTTTCATCGAAACGAAATGCATTTTTTAGCTTATTAGTATCAACAGTAAATAACGAATTCATATCTAAACTATTCTTCTTTTCCTCATCAAAAGCAACACCAGTAAATACATTAATATCTGAATTTTCTAATTGTTTTTTTACTATTTCGCTATTTGCTGACTGATCAATAACATAATCTGTTAAAGATGCAGGATAAGCAATACCAGAACCTAACATAGTTGCACTGGCATTTTCAGTTGGCTGTACAATTCCTACTATCGAAATATCTTCTCCTGATTCAATTAATTTCTTCATATAAGCTTTATCATCAGTTTTATCTTTATATACTTTATATTTTGAATCATAAACATAATAATCTGATGCATTAACTAACTTAAATTTAATTCCTAATATATCATCATAAGAATATGAATTATTATAATCAGGTGTTGTTACTTCTTCTTCTTTTGAAAACTGTTTAATCATATCATCTAACTCTGAATATTCTCTTAAACCTAATGTATAAAGCATAAAATCGCTCATTTTTCCATTTTTTGTTAAAACAAGTACACATTCATTATAATTTTCTGGCCATCTTCCTGCTTTTATATCATATTGACTTTCATAAAGTTCAGAATTGCTCGGCATTTGATAGAAAACATCAGTACTCATTAAACTTGACATAAAACTATTAGAGCTTGTAGAAGAACCTAATCCAAGTGCTGCAAATGAATTATCAGGATTGACTTGTCTAAGGGTAGATGTATCAGCACTATATATTTGAGGTGATACAGCATATTCATATTCAATTGAATTTGTATATTCTTCAATATGACTTGTTCCACTATCAAAATATTGTTTTAATGAAGTTAAATCATTTGAACCTATTTTTGAGAACATATTTGTTATCATTTGCGAAACTTCGATTTCTGATTCATCATCTGTTGTTCCTTGCTGTCCTTCAGCAATTAAAGCTGTCATATTAAAACCACTGCTTTGTATTTGTAAAGGATATTCTGATAATGTTTCTTCTTCTACAGATTGAATATACTGATTAACACCATTGGATAATGATAATATTAATGCAATTCCAATAATTCCAATTGAACCTGCAAAAGAAGTTAAAATAGTACGTGCTTTTTTTGTACGCAAGTTATTAAAACTAAGTGATAAAGCAGTTAATAATGACATTGATGATTTCCCCATATTTTGATGTTTGGGTTTTGTCAACTCATTTTCATTAATAATAAATGGATCGGTGTCAGATAAAATAACACCATCACGTAAATTAACTATTCTTGTTGCATAGGATTCTGCTAGTTCAGGATTATGAGTAACCATAACAACTAAACGATCTTTTGCCACTTTTTTTAATAGTTCCATTACTTGTACACTTGTTTCACTATCTAATGCCCCAGTTGGTTCATCAGCTAACAAAATATCAGGATCATTAACTAATGCTCTTGCAATTGCTACTCTTTGCATTTGCCCACCAGACATTTGATTTGGTTTTTTGTGTCCCTGATCTCCTAATCCTACTTGTTCAAGAGCTTGTTTTGCTCGTTTTTTTCGCTCTGCTTTTGATATTCCTGATATTGTTAAAGCTAACTCCACATTTGATAATACCGTTTGATGTGGAATCAGATTATAACTTTGAAAAACGAATCCTATAGTATGATTACGATAAGAATCCCAATCTCTATCTTTATATTTCTTTGTAGAAATACCATTTATGATCAAATCCCCTTTATCGTAACAATCTAATCCACCTATAATATTTAATAATGTTGTTTTTCCAGAACCACTAGGTCCTAATATTGCTACAAATTCATTATCGCGTAGGTTTAAACTAACTCCATCTAACGCTTTTTGAATAAGATTACCAGTTTTATATTGTTTATATATTTCTTTTATTTGAAGCATTTTTCTCCTCCTCATTATTCTAGCTTTTAGTTTAGAATTGATATATTACCCTAATATGAACTTATTTAATTTATATCTAAAAAAAACTCGATAAATATCGAGTTTTATTCATAATCACATCTATAACCACGTATATCTAATTCAAGTTTTATAACCTGCCAATCATCAATTAAGTGACCTAATTCTTCTTTTAAACGAACAACCCCTTTTGTATCTTCTGCTTTAATAACTGCCATAATTGTAGGACCAGCTCCTGACAAATAAGAACCTAACACTTGTTCATCATGCTCTAAAACTTTCATAATATCATTAAATCCTTCAATTAAATCACCACGATATGGCTGATGTAATTTATCTTTAAAACCTAGTTTTAATCCTTCATCATAACCATTAATCAATGATGCAACCATTAAAGCTAAATGAGAAACATTTGCAATTGCATCTGCTCTAGGTAAAATTTGAGGCAAAACTGAACGAGATTTTTCTGTTGATAGTGTAAATGGCGGAATAAATGCAACAAAACGATAGTCATGTTTTACTGGTATATTTAATGTTGTTACCGTTTCATTCATAACAGAAACTGTCAATCCTCCAAATATTGCTGGAGCAACATTATCTGGATGTCCTTCAATTTTAGTTGCTAATTCTAAAATCTCTTGTCTTTGTTCTGGCTGATCTTTAAAAGCAAATGCTCCAACAATTCCAGCAACAATACAAGTAGAAGAACTACCCAAACCTCTTGTATAAGGAACTTCACTATTACACTCTATTCTTAGTCCATTAAATTTTAATCCACACTGCTTAGCTCCCTCTACAAATGCCTGATAAGTCATATTTTCTTCATTGCAGAACTGTTTAGGACATCCCGTAATCTCTAATCCTTCATCTAATAACTCAAATGTAAAAGTATTATACAATGTAACAGCCAAACCAGCAACATCAAAACCGGGACCTAAGTTAGCACTCGTTGCAGGTACTCTTACTTTAACCTTCATTTTATAACTCCCTAATTGACTCACCAATAAAGTCAACAATTTCTTTTTTATCTATAACTTTGGTATGTAATACTTTTCTATCCTTGATTCCTTGTAAAGGAGCAGGAATAGAAACATGAGTAAATTCATTCAATGCATCAATAGACTCATATTCATCTAAATCATTATGACTTACAGCTTTATATACTGATTTAGGAAATTTATATGGTGAAGCTGTTGATAAAATAATTGTCTTTGTTTCATCATGACTTTCCATCTTATAATTTTTATATACTCCATATCCAACAGCAGTATGAGTATCTAATAAATAACCAGTTTCTTTATAGCAATCTCCAATTGTATTAACAACTTCTTCTTCATTTTGCCATCCAGCTACAAAATTATGTTGAATCTTATTAAAGATTTCTTCATCCACTTTATAAACACCTGTCTCATTTAACTCATCCATATATCTTTTAACTTGAGAAGCATCATTACATAAGAAATAAACTAATCTTTCTAAATTACTAGAAACCAAAATATCCATAGCAGGAGCATTTGTTTTATAAAACTCTCTATTAGCATCATAAACTCCAGTATTAAAGAAATCAGTTAAAATATTATTCTTATTAGAAGCAACAATAAACTTCTTAATAGGAAGTCCCATCCCTTTAGCAATATAACCAGCTAAACAATTACCAAAGTTTCCACTAGGAATAGTGAAATTAACTTCTTCTCCTAATTCAATTTCCTTTCTATTTACTAAACTAATATAAGAATAAAAATAATATACAATTTGTGGAATTAATCTTCCAATATTAATTGAATTGGCAGATGATAAAAACACATGATGCTCATCACATAATTTCTTTAACTCTTCAGATGCAAAAGCTTTTTTAACAGCAGTTTGAGCATCATCAAAATTACCTTTTATACCAATAACATCAACATTATTTCCCTCTTGAGTAACCATCTGCTGCTTTTGTACAGGAGCAACTCCATCTTCTGGATAAAAAACTTTAATACAAGTTCCTTCAACATCCTTAAACCCTTCTAATGCAGCCTTTCCAGTATCACCACTAGTAGCAGCTAAAATCATAACTTCTCTATCTTCACCTTTTTGCTTTAAAGAAAATGTCATGAAATGCGGCAATAAAGATAAAGCCATATCTTTAAATGCAGCAGTAGGTCCTTGAAATAACTCGGCAATAAAAACATTGCCAGCTTTTTCAACAGGAACAACAACATCAGGAAACAATCCAGTTCCGTATGCTTTTTTACACAATACTCTTATTTCTTCTTTTACATCATCAGGTGTAAATTCAGAAATAATTTCAGTAGCTAAATCTATATAATTTAAATCTAATAATTTTGTTAAATCTTTTTTTCCAATTTGAAAAGCAGGAACCAATAACCCTCCATCATTACCAATACCTTGTAAAATTGCCTCATAAAAATTTAATGGTTCTTGATTACCTCTCGTACTAATGTATTTTTTCACTTTTAATCCCCTTTCACGTTTAAAACATTATACTAATTTCTTTTCATTAGGTCAATTAATATTGATAAATTGAAAAAATTAATTTAGTAAATTCAAAATCATAAAACACCTTACCATTAAACCTATGAAATATTCAATTTAACTTTGATTTGTTCAATTTCTTCAATACTTAATCCAGTGCTAATACTTATTTGTTCTATAGAAAAATTATTTATTAGCATTCTTTTCACTGTTTCTGCCTTTTCTTCA
>CAZWZD010000030.1:0-9422 GCA_964638235.1 uncultured Erysipelotrichales bacterium | reverse complement strand
AGCACTTACAGCTTCATTTGCTTTTTCATTTTTAACAAATGGCTGATTAACCACAAATATTTTCCTTTTAACTTCTAATCCTGAAGAAGTAGAGAAAGTAACATCATATTCTCCTTCTTTTTCTTCAATATCATATTCTATCTTATTAATAGAAATATAATTATCTGTTTCTGGATTCCATGCCTGAGCATCAGCACGAGCAATAATTTCTTTTTCATCTAAAGCTGCTACATCTTCTAAATCCACATAAAAATCATTTGCACTAATCATTTCACTTCTTGTATCATTAGTAATATTTCTATTTTTATTAACATGCATATTTACAGTAACACTTGTTCCTGGAACAGTTTCTACTATGACTTCATTCCATACTCCTTTAAACAAAACACTTAAAACTTCACCTGTTAATTTACCTTGTTCTAATGGTACAATATCAATATCTTCTGGTCTTAATACAACATCAACTTTTTCATTATCTTTAAAACCAAAATCAACACATTCAAACTCATGATCATCAAATTTTACTTTGTAATCCTCTAACATCACTCCATTAATAATATTGCTTTCACCAATGAAGTTTGCGACATATCTATTCACTGGTTCATTATAAATATCTTGAGGAGTTCCTACTTGCTGGATTTCTCCATCTTTCATAACGACGATTTTGTCTGACATAGTTAATGCTTCTTCTTGATCATGGGTAACATAAATAAAGGTAATACCTACTTCTTGCTGGATTCTTTTTAATTCATATTGCATTTCTTTTCTTAATTTTAAGTCTAATGCCCCTAATGGTTCATCTAATAATAATACTTGTGGTTCGTTGACTAATGCTCTTGCTATTGCAATTCTTTGTTGCTGTCCACCAGATAATTGAGTTACATTTTTATTCTCATAACCTTCAAGACCTATCAGTTTTAACATTCTCATTACTTTCTGATCAATAACATCTTTACTCATTTTTTTTATTTTTAATCCAAAGGCAATATTTTGGTATACATTTAGATGTGGAAATAAAGCATATTTTTGAAATACAGTGTTTAATTCTCTTTGATATGGTGGTTTGCTTGCAATATCTTCACCATCAAAAAGAATAGAACCTTCACTTGCTTCTAAAAATCCTCCCAAGATTCTTAACAATGTCGTTTTCCCACAACCACTAGGTCCAAGTAGTGTCACAAATTCATTTTCATAAATATCTAAGTTAATCCCTTTTAAAACAATTTGTCCATCAAACTCTTTCACTATATTACGAAATTGTATTAATTTTTTCTCCATTTCTTTCTCCCTCATTAAAACATTGGTGGGGTTGTTACCCATAATATTTTTGCTTCATTATTTCCTATATTTTCTAAATAATGACTGCTCTTTCCATTGATATAAAATGTTTCCTTTGGTTTTAATTTATATTTCTTGTTATTTCTTACAAGAACTACATTTCCTTTAAGAACATAACCAAATTCTTCCCCACTGTGACTTTCCATAATCTTACTTTTTTGTTTAGAATACAAAGTTAATAAAATTGGTTCCATTTCATTCTTTTGAGCATTAGGTATGATCCATTCAATCATATATTCATCTTTTTCGTCAATAAAAAAGTCTTGAGTATGAAAAACAATTTGTTCATCTTTATCAGATTGAAAAAAATCAGCTAAATTTGTACCCAAAGCCTCCAAAATATCTTCCAAAGTAGAAATACTCGGACTCGTTAAATTTCTTTCTACTTGAGATAAAAAACCTTTAGTCAATTCACTCCTGCTTGCTAGTTCTTGTAATGTTAGATCATTACTAATTCTTAGCTCCTTTAGCTTTTGACCTATATTCATAAAATCCTCCTCGCTGTTTTGCTATACTAAACTTTTTGTTTAAATATAAATAACATAAGCATATTATACACGTATTTATCGAAATTGCAATAAAAAAATTTAATATATTTTATTTATTGTTTAATATTACTAAACTTTTAATATAAAACATTTATTTTCTATCAAAAACAACTAAATCCAAGATAATAAAACATTTTTAGATAATTGACATATATTTTCAAAAGTGTTATGTTGAATATATAAGTATTTACAAGCAAAAAAAGGTTCAAATTATGAACCCTTTTGATTATATGAGTTTTTAATATTCTTACTCTAAATTCATAAGATACGCTTTTTTGCAGCTTGAAAATATTCTTTATCAATCTCTATCCCAATAAAATTTCTATTCATTTTTTTGCAGGCAACTCCTGTTGAACCAACTCCCATAAATGGATCAAGAACAGTATCATTCTTATTTGATGCTATTTTAATGATATGTTCAAGAACTGAAATAGGTTTTTGAGTTGGATGTTTTGGTTTTGTTAATCTTTCAGGGTATTGACAAATTGGAGTTTCAATAAAGTTATGCATATTGTCCTGTGTAGTAAAATTCCATTTATGACCTTTATTCCATAAACATATAATAAGTTCACAACTATTTACAAAGGTTTTCTTATAGACACATGGAGTCGGATTAGTTTTATGCCAAACCATAAATTGAAAAGTATCAAATTCTTGATCAAAAAACTTATGCCAAATTCCTATTTGATTATAACTTGTAAATACAAATATATTGCCATTGGGTTTTAATATTCTTTTAAAATCATCTACTAGTAGACTTGGATCAAAATGATTTTTATCCCATTTAGCAATTCTAGTATTCAATTTTCTATCACCAATAAACACATCGTTCTTAGAATATTTTGAAATGTTATATGGCACATCTGTTAAGATTAAATCAATTGAATTAGATTCAATTTTCTTTAGTTCAATAAAAGCATCTGCATTAATCAAATTTATTTTTTCTTTCATATTAAGCTCCTCTTTATAATTATAGTTTTATAGGTTTAATTCATTTTTAATATTTTTAGTATAATAAAGAGGAAATTATTTTTTATGCTTTTAAGATATGCATAATTTTGATATAATCTTACTAAAAGGAGTTATGATTATTATGAATAATATATTGAACGAAAGACTTTCTTCCTTAATAAAGTACCCAGGTGGAAAGGAAAAAGAACTTAAATACATCTTACCAAACTTACCACAGAAAGTAAATAACTATTATGAGCCATTTGTTGGTGGAGGTGCAGTCTATTTTGCAATTCAAGCTAATAATTATTTCATTAATGATAAATCCGATGAACTTATTTTATTATACAATATGGTAAAAAAACAAGATAAAGAATTTTTTGGAAAACTGCTAGCATTAGATTATAATTGGAAAATAATTAGTGATGTTGTTGATAATCATTCAGAATTTTTAATTGACTTATACATTGCTTATAAAAACGATGCACTAAATGAACAGCAATTGAGTGATGAAATCACTCAATTTGTAATGGAAAATACAGATGAATTTAATGGTCTTTTAACCAGAGATTTCAATTATCAAATTGAAAATTTTATTAATGAACTTTTTAAGTCTATAAAAAATAAAATGATTCGTATGAAACGATTAGAAAAAAAGAAAGGTAATCTTAGTAAAGAAGATTTGATTTCAAATATAGAATGCTCATTAAAAACGGCATTTTACACTCATTTTAGGTATTTAATGAATCATAGAGAAGAATTAAATATTTCTAATTCTTTCTCAGCAGCTATATATTTTTTTATACGTCAAACTTGTTATTCATCTATGTTTAGGTACAATAAAAATGGTTACTTTAACGTTCCATATGGTGGAATCTCTTATAATAGAAAATCCTTTTTAAATAAAATTAAATATTATCAAAACAGAAAATTAGTAACGCATCTTAATAAAACAAAGATAGGAAATTTAGATTTTTACGATTTTATGCATGAAAATCCTCCAATGCCAGATGATTTTATTTTTTTAGATCCTCCATATGATACCGAATTTAGCACATACGCAAAAAATGAATTTAATCAAAGCGATCAATTAAGATTGGCTAATTATTTAATAAATGAATGTAAGGCGAATTTTATGCTAGTTATAAAGAACACCGATTATATTGTATCTTTATATCCAGAAGATATGAAAACTGTTAATGGTCAAAAAATATATATAAGTAGCTTTGAAAAAAAATATTCTGTTAGTTTTCAAGATAGAAACGATAAAAATGCAGAACATCTATTAATAACAAATTATCCAATAAATGGAGGTGAATTAAATGAACGGAAATAAGAAAAAAGCAATTCAGGAAATAGTGGATTCAAATATTAAAAGTTTCGCTGAAGGATTTGAATTAAGATACTCAAGCGAAATTGAAAATCCAGATGGTGTTATAAATCGCAAAAAGAATAATTGTTTTATTGCAGAACTTGGAAAAGAGTTTATGTTTTACAGTGCTTTTGTAAGAAGTTTTGATAGTTCATTTGGAAGAATTCTAGAAAATATAGGAAATAGTATTGCGAAATTATCTTATGATGTAAGAGGAAATATTGAATCATTTTTACTACCTCAGCAATCACAGCATATGGATTATATTATTTTAGAATACGAAAAACATACAAAACCTAAAATATCTGATTACAATACTTTTAATTGCATGATTCCTGCTGATATTAGAAGTTTTCACAAATCACATATTACAGATCATTATTTTTATAACGAAAAAACAAAAGAACATTATTTAATTGAATTAAAATCTGGTGGAGATTTAGATAATAAGAAAGCCAAAACCGAAAAATTGGCTTTACTACAAGAATATTTTATTTTAAAGAACTCTTTAATTGATAAACCAGATGAAAAGATCAAAATATTTTTTGGAACTGCATACAATATGTATGGCGAAGGTTCTCAATGGAAACAAGAAAGAGTAAGACAATTTTTTGCTGATGAAGAACTTTTAATTGGTAAAGATTATTGGAATTTTGTTTGTGATGATGAAGAAGGTTTCGATATTATCTTTGAACAATATAAACATAGTGCATCATATATTAAAAGTGCTTTAGAAAGAATAAAAAATCTATACTTCTATTAAACATTCAATTTTACGTACTCAATTTTTCAAATAATAAAAAGGATTAAGACTATCAATGTGTACTTGATATTATCTTAATCTTTTTTCATTGTTTGGATTCTTATACTAGTTAAATTAGTCTTTTACACTAATACTTTTATCCTAAATAAGCTTCTTTAACTTTTGGATTACTTGCTACATCTTTTGCATTACCAGAAATTGTTATATTACCAGTTTCCAAAACATATGCTCGATTAGCAATTGACAGAGCTTTATTTGCATTTTGTTCAACCAACAAGACTGTTACACCATCTTTATTAATACTCTTAATGATATCAAAAATTTCATTTACAAGAATTGGTGATAATCCCATTGATGGTTCATCTAACAAAAGAAGTTTAGGTTTAGACATAAGAGCACGTCCCATTGCCAACATTTGTTGTTCACCACCAGATAAAGTTCCTGCTAATTGATTTTTTCTTTCTTTTAAACGTGGAAAACGTTTAAATACTCTTTCTAAGGAATCTTTTACTTCATCTTTATCTTTTCGTAAATAAGCTCCCATTTCAAGATTTTCTAAAACTGTCATTTCAGCAAAAACATGACGTCCTTCAGGAACCTGTACTAATCCAAGCCCAGGAATTTTATGAGCTGATAATTTAGAAATTTCTGTACCATCAAAGTTTATTGATCCACCTTGAGAATGAATTAATCCACTAATCGTATGCATAATAGATGTTTTTCCAGCTCCATTTGCTCCAATCAAAGCAACAATTTCACCTTGATTTACTTCAAAAGAAACATTTTGAATGGCATGGATAACACCATAATATACATTTATATCTTTAACTTCTAATAACATGTTACCCCCTCCTATTCTTCATCGCTACCTAAATATGCAGCAATAACCTCTGGATTATTCTTAATTTCATCAGGAGTTCCAGCAGCTAAAACTTGACCAAAATTCAAAACTGTAATTTTTTCACAAATACCCATAACAAATTTCATATCATGCTCAATCAATAAAATAGAAATATCAAATTTTTCTCTAATCAATTGAATAGTTTCCATCAATTCAGCCGTTTCTATTGGGTTCATTCCAGCAGCTGGTTCATCCAATAGTAGTAATTTTGGATTGGTTGCTAAAGCACGAGCAATTTCCAACTTTCTTTGTTTTCCATAGGGCAAGTTCTTTGCTTTAGCATTAACAAATTCATCTAATTCTAAAACCTTTAATAATTGAAGTGCTTTTTCTTCAACTACTTTTTCCTCACGACGATATCGAGGAAGTCTTAATACACTTTCAAATAAATTATATTTAATTGAATGATGTAATCCAGCCTTTACATTATCCAAAACAGTTAAATCTTTAAATAATCTAATATTTTGAAAAGTTCTCGCAATTCCTAACTGATTAATTGAAACAATAGATTTATTAGTAATTTCTTTTCCATCTAAATATATCTTACCTCTTGTAGGTTCATAAACTTTTGTCAACAGATTAAATATTGTTGTTTTTCCAGCACCATTAGGTCCAATCAACCCATAAATATCATGAGTTTTCATTTCAATATTAAAATTATTAACAGCAGTAAGTCCTCCGAAATCAATACCTAAATTTTCTGTCTTTAATATTAATGTATCATTAGCCATTGTTCAGATCTCCTCCCACTTTATTTTTCTTCAATATTTTCTTTAAAGTATTACTAATTGTTGGATTATTTGTCACAATCATAATAACAATCAATACAATTGCATAAATAAGCATACGATAATCAGCTAAGAATCTTAACAACTCTGGAAGTAATACTAATAAAGATGTAGAAATAATTGTTCCTAACATATTACCTAATCCACCAAGAACAACATAAACCAATATCAATATAGATTGGTTAAAATCAAACTTAGCTGGAACTAATGTTGAGAAATTCAATCCATACAAAACACCCGCTGCACCAGCGATACCCGCTGATAAAACAAATGCAATTGTCTTTGTTTTTACTATATTAATTCCTACTGATTGAGCAGCAATTCTATCATCTCTAGTTGCCATAACACTACGTCCATATTTACTATTAATAAAATTAAAAATAATAAATAAAGTAATAATTAATATAATAATACCAACTGTAAAAGTAGAAATACGATCAGTTGCAGTTGCTCCAATAGGACCATTAATCAGCATCTTACCTCCAGTAGCCAAATTAATTTCATTTGTAATAAAACTAAAATGGAAGCCTGAAGAATCATAACCTAAGAAAGTATTATTAATCAAACTCTTAATAATCTGTCCAAATGCTAAAGTAACAATAGCCAAATAATCTCCTTGAAGTTTTAATACCGGAATACTAATCAAAAAGCCAAAGATAGCTGCAACTATCGCACCAACAATAATCGCAAGCACTAATCTTACAATATCATTAGGAATAAAGGAAGATGTAACACTAGACACAATAACTCCAGTAAAAGCACCAATACTCATAAAACCTGCATGACCTAAGCTTAATTCTCCAGATACACCAACAACTAAATTCAACGCAAGAGCAACAATAATATAACTTGTAACAGGCACTAACAAGTTAAGAAAAATACTCTTTAAAGAACCAGTTTGCATTAATATTTCAATAATAATATATGCAACTAGTACAACCCCTACACATATAGAACGATTTTTATTTTTTCCAAGAAAGGTAGCTTTCATTCTATCCATTTTCTTCACCTACACTTTCTCATTAATCTTCTTACCTAATAAACCAGTTGGTCTAATAAGCAATACAATTATTAACACCAAAAACACAATAGCATCTGACATTTGAGAAGAAATATATGCTTTTGCAAGAGTTTCTAATATACCCAATAATAAACCTCCAATAAAAGCACCAGGAATAGATCCAATTCCTCCAAAAACAGCAGCAGTAAATGCTTTAATACCAGGCATTGATCCCAAAGTAGGATTAACTGCTGGATATGTAGAACATAATAGAATAGATGCAATTGCAGCTAAACCAGAACCAATTGCAAAAGTAATAGAAATAGTAGTATTAACACTAATACCCATTAATTGTGCAGTTGCTTTATCTTCAGAACAAGCACGCATAGCTTTTCCAATTTTAGTCTTATTAATAAACATTGTCAAAACAATCATAATAACTATACAAACAATTATTGTTATTAATGTTAAAAGAGATATTTGTAATTTTCCATCAAATAAATTTATATTTCCAAAGTCCATTAATGTTGGGAAAATTTTAGTATCAGTTCCCCATAAAATTTGAGCACTATTTTGTAAGAAATAACTCACACCAATAGCTGTAATTAATACTGATAAAGATGATGCCTCCCTAAGTGGCTTATAAGCTAATCGTTCTATCAATACTCCTAACACTGTACAAATAAATACTGATATAAAGACTGCTGCAATTGCAGGCATATTAAATCTACCTACAGCAAAAAATGCAGCATATGCTCCCACCATAATAACATCACCATGAGCAAAGTTAAGCATTTTTGCAATACCATATACCATAGTATATCCTAATGCAATGATTGCATAAACACTTCCTAGTCCTAATCCAGTGATAAGATACGACAGAAATTCCATAAATAATCCCCCTTTTCAAAATATAAACTTCAAATCACTTATTTCATTTATTTATAAAATATATAATATTAATTTTCTTCAAATAAAGAAGAGGTCAACAATCAAATTGCTAACCTCTTATAACTTAATATAGATTAGTCCTCTACACCTACATAAACACCGTCTTTAATAACAACAGCCTTTGGAGCTTTACTAACTTCTCCAGCCTTTGACCAAGTTACACCAGTACCAGTAATACCATTAAATGTCATAGAAGTAAACTGTTCTATTAAGATATCAGCGATTTCTGAATTGCTCATATCTGGAGTTGCTTTTCCATTTTCTAATGCATTGTAAATTGCATAAATACAATCATATGCATCAGCTGCAAATTGGTTTGGAGTTTCACCAAATTTTTCTTTATAATTAGCAACAAAATTAGCAGTTAATTCATCTTCAGCATCAGCTGAGAATGGAGTTAATAAATAAACACCTTCAGCTAATTTAGTATCAAAACCATCTAATGTTAAGATACCATCCATACCATCTACACCAAAGAATGATGGTTCATAACCCATTTTATTAGCTTGAGTTAAAATCAATGAAGCTGGTTGATAATAAATAGGTAAGAATACAACATCTGCGCCTTTAGATTGTGCATCTTTTAATTGAACATTGAAATCAGTAGCACTTGAATTATCAAAAGATGTTTCAGAAACAACTTCTAATCCAACTTCCTTAGCTTCAGCAATAAACTTTTGATAAATACCAGTTGAATAATTATCATCACTCTTATAAATTACTGCAACCTTTGTACCTAAATCAGAATGTGATTTAATATAATCAGCAGAAGCAATACCTTGGTTAGGATCTGTAAAGCACATTTGATAT
>CAZWZD010000029.1:0-9530 GCA_964638235.1 uncultured Erysipelotrichales bacterium | reverse complement strand
TTTTGAATAATTCAGTTAAATATATTTTTGAAGTATTTATTCAAAACATCTGAAAATACTTTCAAATCCTGCCAATTTTCGTTATAATATAGATGTATAAATATAGGTGTATATATATTTGTATATAGGAGTAAGTAAAAGGAAGGGTGAAAAGATGAGAAAACTTAATCAAAAGTCATTAGATTTTATAGATGATGTGATATACACTCATAAAGATCGTAAAGGTCCTATAAAATTAATATTACATGATATTCAAAATGAATTAGGTTATATTCCTTTTGAGGCAATGGAAAAAATGAGTGAAGAGTTAGATGTACCTGTATCAAAGATATATGGAGTAGTTACTTTTTATTCACAATTTACTACTGTTCCAAAAGGTAAACATGTTATTAGTGTTTGTTTAGGAACTGCTTGTTATGTTAATGGATCACAAACTATTTTGGATTTACTTGTAGAAATGACAGGAGCACCAGTAAATGGTACAAGTGCTAATGGTTTATTTTCAATTGATGCTACACGTTGTGTTGGAGCTTGTGGTTTGGCACCAGTTGTTAGTGTTGATGGTACTGTTTTTGGATGTAAAAAGCAATTGGATGAATTAAAATTATTAGTTTTACAATATTTGAAAGAGGAATCAAATGAAGCTCAGGCAAGTTAGTGAGATATTGAATGCTTGTGAAATACTTATTCATGATGATAGTGTCTTAGATAGAGAACTTTCTCAGGGGTTTTCTAGTGATTTGATGAGTGATGCTCTTGCGATGATTGATGAGGGTGAAAGTACGTTGTTTTTAACGGGATTAGTTAATAATCAGACATTGAGGACTGCAGAGATGCTTGATATTGATATTATTATTTTTGTGAGGGATAAAGTTCCTGATGAAGATATGATAGAGATGGCTAAGAGTCTTTCAATTAATATTTTATCTACTTCTTATACAATGTATGAATCTTGTGGAAGATTGTATCAAGGAGGTTTACATCCTTGATCAAGACTTTTCATGTTGATAAAGATGATTATGCGAATGCAGGAAATGTGTCGAGTCAAATCAAAAAAGAGCTGAAAATGTTAGGTATTTCAACAAAACTATTAAGAAATATTGCGATTGCCTGTTATGAAGCAGAAATTAATTTAATTATTCATTCAGATGGTGGAGATATTACATTTGAATTAGATGAAGAAGGAAAAGTTGTATTAAAATTTGATGATGTAGGACCAGGAATTAAAGATATAGATTTGGCTTTGACACCTGGTTGGTCCACTGCTAGTAAAGAAGCTAGAGAATTTGGCTTTGGAGCGGGAATGGGACTTGCAAATATGAAGAGAGTTTCAAACGAATTTGCGATTGATTCATCACCTTCTGGAACACATTTAAGAATGGAGTTTTTTGAATAATGAAAGTCATAGATTATGTACTGGACTCCTGTAATCATTGTTTAAAATGTGTTAAAGTTTGTCCTACGGAAGCAATAAAAATAGTAGATAATAAAGTTGTTATTGATGATCAAAAGTGTATTTATTGTGATAAATGCATTCATACTTGTCATAAAGGTGGATTGAAAGTTGATAATTCTCATATGTCATTAACTTTTGATGATTATGACTATAAAGTAGCATTGATTCCAACAAGTGTTTTTTCAGATTTTAAAAGTGAAGAAGAAGCTAAGATTATGTTCAAGGCTATTGAAAAATTAGGATTTGATAAAGTTATTAATTATAGTGATGTTGAAGGGGCTCTTTATTTAAAGACTATAGAATATGCTCAAAATCAAAATACGCTTCAATTGACATCATTTTGTCCATGTATCAATCGTTTGATTAAACAACAATATCCAATGCTTTTAGAAAATCTAGTACCTTTTGAGTATCCTGTAGAAGTTGCTGCTAGGAAAGTAAGAGAAGAATTAAAGGATACTAAAGGGAAAGTAGGAGTCTATTCTTTATGTGATTGTGTTGCTAAGAAAGCACTCGCAAAAGATCCTTTTGGTAATATGGATTCTCAGATTGATCATGCTATGTCGTTATCTCATATATTTCCTAAAGCAGTTAAATTAAAGAGTGATGAAATGACAGATCTTCATTTGTGTCAGGAAGGAATACAAAGTGTTGTAAGTGATTTTTATCATTATAGTCAAGGAAGTCGTTCAGTAGTTAGTGTTAGTGGTGTTGATCATTGTATTCAGGCTTTAGAGTTAGCTGAATTTGGTCATTTGGATGATATTGGTATATTAGCTTTATTTGCTTGTCAAGGTGGATGTATTGGTGGTAGATATTTATGGGCTAATCCTTTTTTAGGAAGGATCAATATAGATACTATGAGCAGTTATTCTAATACCAGGATAGCAGATATTAAAGAGGAATGGTATTTAAAAGAGCATCAACTTGATGATCAAGAACAAGTTAGTATGAAAGAGAAAATGAAATTATATAATAGGATCAATGAAATCCTAGAGAGCTTACCACGCTATGATTGTGGTGCTTGTGGTTATCCCAATTGTAAAGCTTTAGCTTTAGATATATATTATAATAAAGCTAATATTAATGATTGCCGTGTGACAAAGGAAGGAAAGTTATGATTGTTAGAGATTTAATGAATATTGATGGTATTCAAAGTATTAACAAGTTAGATGTTTTGGATCAAGAGATAGAAAATGTATATATTGGAGATTTATTAAGCTGGGTAATGGGTCATATTGAAGAGAACTCAGTTTGGTTAACTGTACAGAATCATTTAAATGTTATTGCAGTTGCTCATCTTCATGATGTTTCAGCAGTTATATTTGTTGAAGATGCTTTTCCATTGGAAGAAACAATTGATAAGGCTAATGAGCAGAATATTCCTTTATTTGTTTATGATGGAACGAGTTATGATCTAGCAATTAAATTACATAGTTTACTTGTATGAAATATTATGATCTTCATATCCATTCTGCTTTATCACCTTGTAGTGATGATGATATGTCATTGAATAATATTATTAATATGGCTTGTATTAAAGAGTTGGATCTCATTGCGATTACTGATCATAATACAGTCAAACAATTAAAATCTATGAAGAAGCTTGCTAAGAATAAAATAGATTTTCTTTATGGTGTAGAAATACAGACAAAAGAGAATATACATGTATTAGGATATTTTCATAATGAATTATATTTAGATGAGATTCAGAAATATTTAGATACTTATTTAGTTAAGATATTGAATAATCCTGATTATTATGGTCATCAGATCATATATGATGAAAATGATGAAATCATTGATTATGAGAAGTATTTATTGATTAGTTCTATTGATCAAAGTACTAAAGAAGTTACTCAAATGATTCATCGTTTTGAAGGTAAAGCAGTTTTAGCACATGTTAAGCGAAAATATGGTATATTGAATGAAATTGGTTATATACCTGAGGATTTAGAATTTGATGGGATAGAGATTAATAATATAAAACAGAAAGATATACTTCTTAAAGAATATCCATTGTTAAAAGATAAGATTTGGCTTATAAATAGTGATGCTCATCATTTATGGAGTATTAATGAAGCAGAGAATTATCTTAATGAAGAGGATTATAAGTTATTAAAAGGGAGTTGATAATTTGCAGGATTTAGCTATGCATTTGTTAGATATTGTATATAATTCTATTCGTGCGAAAGCATCTTTAATTAAGATTTTCTTTAAAGATAGTCAAAAGGAAGATAGGATTATTTTAAGAGTAGAAGATAATGGTTGTGGAATGGATCAGGAAATGGTAGAGAAAGTTCAGAATCCTTTCTATACTACCCGTACAACTAGGGATGTAGGTTTAGGTATACCATTATTGAAAGAGGGAGCTTTAAGCTGTGGTGGTAGTTTTTTATTGGAATCTGCTGTTGATCAGGGAACAATCATAGAAGCTCAATATTGTAAGTCTAATATTGATACACCACCAGTTGGTGATATTGCAGAAACATTGATGACTTTGATTCAGGCAGATGAAAATATTGAGTATTTGTTTCATTATGAAGAAGATCAATTAGATTTTGTTTTAGATACAAAAGAAATTAAAGAAATATTGGATGGAGTAAGTATTGTGGAACCGGATATTATTATTTGGTTGAAATCTTATATTAAGGAGGGTATAGGAAAATGAAATCATTAGAAGATTTAAAGAAAATACGAGTAGAAGCAAAGAAAAAAATGGCAATGCGATTAGATGATGACCAGAAATATCGTGTTGTTGTTGGTATGGCTACTTGTGGAATTGCAGCTGGTGCTAGACCAGTTTTAAATACTCTAGTTGAAGAAGTTGCTAATTTGAATTTACCTGTTACTGTTACTCAAACAGGATGTATTGGTATGTGTTCATTGGAACCTATTGTTGAGGTTTTTGATAAAGAAGGTAATAAAACAACTTATGTTTTAATGAATGCTCAAAAGGCTAAAGAAGTTGTTTTAAAGCATTTAAAGTCTGATGAGATTGTAAGTGAATATACTATTCACAATGCGAATAAGTAAGGAGGATGACTATGGAGAGAATACAGGTATTGGTTTGTGCTGGTACTGGATGTAGTATTGGAAACTCTTCTGATTTAGTAGATGCTTTTGAAGAAGAAATCCATTCTTGTGGATTAGAAAATGAAGTATCAGTATTAAAAACTGGATGTCTTGGATTGTGTGGTCATGGTCCTAATGTTTCAATTTATCCAGATAATATTGTTTATAAAGGAGTTCATGTAGAAGATGTTAAAGAGATAGTACAAGAACACTTTTATAAAGGTAGACCTGTTAAACGTTTATTAATTACAGATGCTGATTTAGATAAAGAAGAGATCTATGATGTAAATAAAACAAAGTTTTATTCTAAACAGCGTCGTGTGGCTTTAAAAGATTGTGGTGTTATTAATCCTGAAGATATTGAAGAATATATTGCAAAGGATGGTTATACTGCTTTAGGTAAGGTTATTACCGAAATGACTCAGCAAGAAGTTGTTGATATCATTAAAGAATCAGGTTTGCGTGGCCGTGGTGGTGGAGGTTTCTCTACTGGATTGAAATGGCAATTTGCGTTAAATGAACCTGGTGATGAGAAGTATGTTATATGTAATGCTGATGAAGGGGATCCAGGAGCATTTATGGATCGTTCAATTTTGGAAGGTAATCCTCATGCAGTATTGGAAGCAATGGCAATTGCAGGTTATGCTATTGGAGCAAGCCAAGGTTATATTTATATTCGTGCTGAATATCCTATTGCTGTTGAACGTTTGAAAACAGCTTTAAAACAAGCAAAAGATATTGGTGTTTTAGGTGAGAATATATTTGGTACTGATTTTAGTTTTGATATTGAAATTCGTTTAGGTGCTGGTGCTTTTGTCTGTGGTGAAGAAACAGCCTTGATTCAATCTATTCATGGTGAAAGAGGTATGCCTGTTCCTAAACCACCATTCCCTGCTCATAGTGGTGTTTGGCAAAAACCTACAATTATTAATAATGTTGAAACTTATGCAAATATTACTCAAATCATTAATAATGGTGCTGATTGGTTTAAGAGTATAGCTAAGGGGTCTTCTTCTCAAGGTACGAAAGTATTTGCATTAGGTGGTAAGATCGTTAATACTGGTTTAGTAGAAGTTCCTATGGGTACAACTTTACGTGAAGTTATTTATGAGATTGGTGGAGGATGTCCAAATCGTAAGAAGTTTAAAGCTGTTCAAACAGGTGGGCCATCTGGAGGATGCTTAACTGAGGAACAGTTGGATACACCAATTGGTTTTGATGAATTAATTAAACTTGGATCTATGATGGGTTCAGGTGGTATGATTGTCTTGGACGAAGATAATTGTATGGTTGATGTAGCTAGATTCTATATGGATTTTATTGTTGATGAATCTTGTGGTAAGTGTTCTCCATGTCGTATTGGTACGAAACGTATGTTAGAGTTACTTGAAACAATTTGTAATGGTGAAGGTACGATGGATACATTGGATGAGCTTGAATCTTTAGCTAAAACAATTAAAGATACTGCTTTATGTGGATTAGGACAATCTGCTCCAAATCCAGTACTATCTACAATCAATCAATTTAGAGATGAATATATTGCTCATATTGTTGATAAGAAATGTCCAGCAGGAGTATGTAAGGCATTATTGAGTTATGAAATTGATCCTGATAAATGCCGTAAGTGTGGCCTTTGTGCTAGACAGTGTCCTGCGAATGCTATTGAAGGAAAACTTGGTAAAGAACCATATCATATTGATCAAACAAAGTGTATTAAGTGTGGTAACTGTATGACTGCATGCCACTTTGGTGTCATTGAGAGAAAGTAGGTGGCGATAATGGGAAAGATTAAAATAACTATTAATAATAAAGTAGTAGAGGCCAGCGAAGGGCAGACTATTTTAGAAGCAGCTAGAGAAAATGGGATCCATATTCCTACATTATGTTATTTAAAAGGATATACAGGGACTGGAGCTTGTCGTGTTTGTCAAGTTGAAGTAGAAGGTGCGAGAACATTATGTGCTGCTTGTGTATATCCTGTTAGAGAAGGATTAGTTGTTAAAACGAATTCTATGAAAGCTTTGGATGCAAGAAGAAAAGTTGTTGAATTGATTGTATCTAATCATTCAAAAGATTGTTTATCTTGTATTAGAAATACAAACTGTGAACTTCAAAGATTATGTCAAGAATTAGGTGTAAGAGAAGATGCCTATAAAGGTGAAAAGACAACTCCTACATTTGATGAAGTAGCTCCTGGTATTGTTAGAAATACTTCTAAGTGTGTATTATGTGGACGTTGTGTTGCAGCTTGTGAAAAGATTCAAGGATTAGGTGTTCTTGGATTTATGGAGAGAGGATTTAAGACTAAGGTTGGTCCTGTCTTTGATAAGAGTTTTGCAGATGTTAACTGTATGCAATGTGGACAATGTATTAATGTTTGTCCTGTAGGAGCATTACATGAAAGAGAAGAGATTCATAATGTTATTGAAGCATTGAATGATCCTACAAAACATGTAGTTGTTCAAACTGCACCTGCAGTAAGAGCTAGTTTAGGTGAAGAATTTGGTATGCCTATTGGTTCTAGAGTAACTGGTAAAATGGTTGCTGCTTTGAAATTATTAGGTTTTGATAAGGTTTATGATACAAACTTTGGTGCTGATTTAACAATTATGGAGGAAGGATATGAATTTATTGATCGTTTAACAAATGGTGGAGTATTACCTATGATTACTTCTTGTTCACCAGGATGGATCAATTATGCTGAAAGAAATTATCCTGAATTATTAGATAATCTATCTTCATGTAAATCACCTCATATGATGTTAGGAGCGATGATTAAATCTCATTATGCAAAAGTTAATCATATTGATCCTAAAGATATCTATAATGTATCTATCATGCCATGTATTGCTAAAAAAGGTGAAAAAGAAAGACCTCAAATGATCAAAGAATCTATTAAAGATGTTGATGCTGTATTAACAACTAGAGAGCTTGGTAAACTTATCAAGATGTTTGGTGTTAACTTTAATGAATTAGAAGATGAAGAGTTTGATCAAGATATGTTTGGTGAATATTCTGGTGCAGGGGTTATCTTTGGTACAAGTGGTGGAGTAATGGAAGCTGCTTTACGTACGGTTGCAGATGTATTAACTGGAGAAGACCTAAAAGATATCGATTATCATGCAGTAAGAGGAGTAGAAGGTTTAAAGGAAGCAACTATTACTATTGGTGATACAAGTGTTAATATTGCAGTTGCACATAGTATGAGTATCGCAAAACCTTTATTAGATGATATTAAAGCTGGGAAATCTAAATACCAATTTATTGAAATCATGGGATGCCCAGGAGGATGTATAAATGGTGGTGGACAATCTTATGTTAATGCTAGAATTAGAAATAGTGGATTTAACTTTAAAGAAGCAAGATCAAAAGCATTATATGATGAAGATGTTTCTTTACCAGTAAGAAAGTCACATCAAAATACACAGATTCAAAAGTTATATGAAGAATTCTTAGGAAAACCTAATTCTCATTTAGCTCATGAATTACTTCATACATCTTATTCTAGAAAAGATAAATATAAATAATGATGTGGAGTGAGAATTCACTCCACATTTAATCGTGAGGATGAAAATATGAAATATGATTTTACAATAATTATGGATTGGAAAGGAAAAGATGCGATTGCGATAGATGCAATAGGTCAAAATGTAGGTTTTACTGCTATTCCTATGTGAGTTTCAGATATGAACTTTGCGACTGTACCTACTATTCCAGAAGCTATTATAGAAAGTAAAAAAAATCGTAGAAAGTGATACACTGTTTTTAAATATATATCCATCATCGATAAGTTTATGATAGGCAGATGTGGCTGTCATCCCTGGCATTTCTGTTTTGGGCCTGATGATTTTCTGCTTCACCAGTTTAGTAAGTTTTCTTGAGTGACCTTTATCTTTCTTTGTCTTGGGATAAAGTCCATCGAATGCTTTCTTTCGGTATTTGTCATACCAGTACCTTACAGTCTGATATGAATAGTCTCTTGCCCCATCAGGGAATTGAAGGGCACTGATGTTATTCGCTTGTAGTACTGAAGAGCTGAACAGTCCAGATAAGTTCCGTTTAGTATTGGAATGATCATTTCATGACGAAACAAAGCAATTTTAGTGTCCATTCTTTTCACTGTCATTCAAATGTATTTTACCTCCTGATAATAGAGTACCATAGACAGTAATGCACTACAAAATGAAGGTTATGGGAAAACGGTCATCTTTCCAGCAGGACAGATTCGCAGATGAAATACGCTGCATAAAAAGCATATGATATTCACGAAAATAACCTGTCATGAATTCATAAGAAAGCATATCATCAGTAGATGAAGTGACCAAAAAAGAAGAGAGTCTTTCTTTGTGAAAGGTTTTATAAAAATAAATATGATAGACCACCTAACGCACTAAGAATTAATCCAAAATGTGTCTTGTTCGTCTTGCGTGTCATGATAACATTAAAACATAGTATCTTCTGATTGTTCACTTTAGTGTTCTTCGTCATGTCTATGTCTGAATCTCCATTCAAATTCATGTAAATAACTCTCTAAATATGGTTTTGCTATCACACGATAGATTCCCAGTATATTAGATCTGATGTTAATCTTCTTCATAATCAATTATCTGTGATTTATGATCTAATGGTATCAGCTCTAAACTCTACAGGATAACGATTTTCTCTGTTAGTACCAAAAACAATAAGAAATGGAAGTTTTCTGGCTAACAGCTGAGCAGTCTTACGGTTAACACCCATAAAATTAGATAGTCTTTCAGCTGAAATACCAGCTCTATTAGATACAAACAAATAAATACCTAAAAGAAGAGTATATAAAAGCGAGACTGCTGAAAAAGTAGCTAAAAATAAAACTGATATTTAGAATATATTTCCTATTTATCAGTTTTTTAATGATTTTTTCAAGAATTAATAAATATAGGATATTTTTTTATTCTATATTTTTGCTTTTTTCTTCATTTAATTTAATTATTCGTTTCATATTGGCTAAAAAGAGCGTAGT
>CAZWZD010000028.1:0-9557 GCA_964638235.1 uncultured Erysipelotrichales bacterium | reverse complement strand
TTGAAACAACACAAAGCAGAGGTAGTGAAACAAAGAACTTTTGACACTACCAAATGAAGAAGGAGGTAATAAGTATGAATGAGATTTTGGAAAAATTGATTAATAAAGGCAGAGATGAAGGTAGAAATGAAGGATTAAAAAAAGGAATAGAAAAGGGATTAGAAAAAGGGAAGTTAGAAATTGCTAAAGCGATGAAAGAAAATGGAGAAGATATATCTAAAATAGTGAAATACACTTTATTGAATGAAGAATTAATTTTAGCATTATAATTAAAAACAGAAGAATTTTACTTCTTCTGTTTTACAACCTTTATTTTTTAGAAGCATCAATATAATTTTGATTACCCATACATATAGTTACAGGTTCAGCAATAGTATAACTATAATTTGTTTCAAACAATACACCATGTCTATCTTTTGGCTTGATTTCCCATGTTTCTAATGACTCACCTTTTTGTGAAGCAACTAATAGCCATCTATCTTGGAATATTTTCAATACTCTAGGATTCTCATCTGTATCAACAAATTCAATAAATTCCAATTTACCATTTTCATGATTAATTTCAAACACTGATACTGAATCATGACCTCTATTAGAAGCAAATAAATACTCTTCACTTTCCATAATAGTCATATCTCCAGCAGCACTTGCCTTATCAAAACTATCTTTTGGATAAGTATCAACAGTTTGAATTAATGTTAATGCATCATTGTTATTTTCATATACTTCAATTGTATTTGCTATTTCATTTAATACATATGCATATTTTCCATTTTTAGAAAATTTGATTTTTCTAGGACCATTTCCAGATTTTACATGAATAGTATGTTCATTATCTCTTTCCAATTTACCATCTTCCATAATACTATAGTAAACAAGTTCATCTGTTCCCAAGTCACAAACAATAACTTTTGTTTGTTCAGGATTGAATGCCACATAAATTGGATGTGGTCGATCCTGTTTCTTTTCATCTATGCTTTTTCCTTCATGTTTAATTGTTTGAGAGAACTTAACAACTTTCATCTTTTTAATAGGAACAGTACATACTTCTCCATTATAGTAATCAACAGCATATAAAGCACTGCGTTTATCATCAATCACACAATGTTCATATGTTTTTCCTTCATTGTGTACTCTTGCAGTTAAACCAAACTGAACATCCATAGCTGCATATTGCCAAATTCCACCATCAGTAGTTCTACCACTGTTGTTTTTATAACAAGTATATATAAATCTCTCTGCTCTTGTCATATATGTAGGATTTGCAGTTGACTTATAATACTGTCTTCTTTTAATAATTTCTCCATTATCAACATCTAATTGAAATACATAAACACCTCTTGTTAACTCACTGCCATAACTCCCTACAAAAAAAGTAATAGCGTGTCTTTTTAAACCAAAAATACCATAACCCATAATCTATAAATCTCCTTTATGTTAAAAATATAACTGCTTATTATGAACTCTTTATGAAGAAAAAGGGTATTTTATTACCCCTCGCTATCTTCACCCAAAAACGTTTGAAATACTTCTTCTATCATATCCCATTCTTCCTTTGTTTCTACAGGAAATAAATGTCCTTCATCATCATAAATAGACGAATAAACTTCAGGATCTTCCTTTTGAGGATCATAATATAAAACATAATTTACTCCCTCTTCACTTTCAAAAGTAAAGAATATTTCAAACTCCTTTTCATTACCATTATCATCTACAATAATAATAGTTTCTTCATCTAGCATAACTTATCTCCTTTAATGACTATCCAAATAACCTTGTAATATAGTTACTGCAGCCATCTTATCAATAACTTTTTTTCTTTTCTTTCTACTAACATTCGCAAATATTAACTGATTTTCTGCTACAACAGTTGTTAAACGTTCATCAATCAAAACAACATTCACATCCATCATTTTTTCAAGCATCTCTTTAAATCGAATAGAAATTTCTGCTCTTTCTCCAATATCACCATTCATGTGTTTTGGCAATCCCAAAACAATAGTATGTATACCATTTTGTTCAACTATTTCTTTTATATGTTTAGCAACAACGCTGTATTGATCTTCTTGAAAACGAAAAGTTTCAACTCCATGAGCAATCATTCCCAACTCATCAGACATAGCTATCCCACAAGTTCTTGAACCTAAATCTAAACCTAATATTTTTTCCACTATTTTGACTCCAAATAAAATTTAACTAATTCTTCAATAATTTCATCTCTATCAATTTGCTGAATAATAGAACGTGCCCCTTTGTGGCTAGAAATATAAGCAGGATCATTAGAAATGAGAAAACCAGCGATCTGATGAACTGCATTATATCCTCTCTCTTCTAATGCTTGTGACACAGTCATCAAATTAGAATGAATTACCTCTCGTTTAATTTCTTCTGAATTAAATAGACGTGTTTGTGTAAGATCCCTTCCCATAAATATACCTCCTGTCTATACTTATATAAACTATCATACAACAAATTTATAATAAATGCTAGAAAAAATTGTTACCTTGAAAAAATTAGTATTAATCTACAGCATTTTAAGTATAAAAATGCTAAAAAATTCCCTATTTCTTATTCATTAATAACAAAATATAATCAAAAAAAGGAAGATATACTCAAACATCTTCCTTAAAGCATCATTTATTCCATAAAAACAAGAATCTTTTTATCTTATTTTCTATTTATAACATAGCCTTAATTTCTTGAACAGCTGCTTGTATACCATCTAATGATTTACAACCACCTTGAGCAAAGTCTGGCTTTCCTCCACCTCTACCATTCATATGAGCATTCAACACTTTTACAAAATCTCCTGCTCTATATTTTTTAGATAATTCTTTAGTAACTCCAACAAAATATGATACTTTACCTTCATATTCAGATACTAATACAATTAATCCATTCTTTAATTGATCTCTAAACTCAAAAGTCAATTCCTTGGCAGTTTTATTATCTTTATGTTCCTCAACAAATAAGAATTGTACACCATTGATTTCTTCAACATTTGAAGCCTTTTCTTTTGCTTCAATACTATTTAGCTGATCTTTTAAAGCATCTCGTTCTTTCTTTAATGCACTAATTTCTTCTACATTACTTTCTACTTTAGAAACAACTTCATTCTTATTCTTTAGCTTTAGTACATACGCAATTTCATTGATAATTTCTTCATTTTTCTTTAGTGCTTTATATGCATTAATAGATGTTACTGCTTCAATACGCCTAACTCCAGAACCAATAGATTCCTCACTTATAATTTTAAATAAACCAATTTCGGCACTATTAGAAACATGACAACCACCACAGAATTCTTTAGAATAATCACCAACACTTACAACTCTAACAACATCACCATACTTTTCATCAAACAAAGCAGTTGCTCCTGACTTCAAAGCATCTTCCTTACTTAAATTCTCAATAGTAACATCAATTCCCATAAAGATATGTTCATTAACAATATCTTCAACTTTTCTAATCTCATCATCACTCATTTTAGCAGGATGAGTAAAGTCAAAACGTAATCTTTGATCATCTACATATGAACCAGCTTGAGAAACATGTTCACCTAATACATCTTTTAAAGCCCTTTGTAATAAATGAGTAGCAGTATGATTGTTTTGAATTAATGAACGTTTATGAGTATCAACAACCAATTCAATCTCATCACCTGTTTTTAAACTTCCACTTTCTATTTTTACTTTATGTAAATGCTGCTGTTGAGGAGCTTTTGATACATAAGTAACTTTAGCTTTCATAGCATCATTAAAAATTTTACCCTTATCAGCAACTTGTCCACCCATTTCTGCATAAAAAGTAGTATGATCTAAAATAATTTCACCTTCATCAGCAATTTTTTCAACTTTTATACCATCTTTAAATGTACCAGTAACAATTGCCTTAATTGGTGTAGGATCATAATCAAATGTAGAAGGAGCATCAAAATCCATTAAATCAACTTTTTGACTTGCCATTGATTCAACATTTCCTCTCGCAGCTCTAGCTCTTTCCTGCTGTGCTCTCATTTCTGCTTTAAACCCTTCTTCATCAACACTAAACCCTGATTCTTCTGCAATTTCTAATGTTAATTCCAATGGAAATCCATAAGTATCATATAACTTAAAGGCATCAGCACCACTAATTTGTTTATCAGTGCTTCTTTCAATAACAGCAGCAAGCATTTTTTCACCATTATTTAATGTTTTATTAAATGCCTCCTCTTCTCTTTTTACCAAAGTACTTACAAAATCAGCTTTAGAAGGCAAATAATCATAAAAGTCTTTCATAATATCAGAAACAGTATAAACCAAATTATACATAAACGCATTTTCAATACCAATAGCTTTACCATATCTAACTGCTCTTCTTAAAATTCTTCTTAAAACATATCCTCTACCTGCATTATCAAATAAAGCACCATCACTCAATGCAAAAGTTACAGTACGAATATGATCAGCAATAACTCTATAAGCCATTTTATTATCTTCATATTTAACCTTAGCTAATTTTTCAGTTTCTTTAATAATCGGTAAAAACAAATCAGTATCAAAGTTAGTTTCACCATCTTGAATAATAGACACTAACCTTTCTAATCCCATACCTGTATCAATATTCTTTTGTGGTAATTCCTTATAATCTTTTCGATCAATAGCCGGATTACAATCATATTGAGAGAAAACAACATTCCATACTTCAATATATCTATCATTTTCTATTTCTTCAAAGAACAATTTTTCACCCAACCCATCAGGATCATATTTTTCTCCTCTATCATAGAAAATTTCACTATCAGGACCTCCTGGACCTTCACCAATTTCCCAGAAATTTTCATCTGTTTTTAAAATATGACTTGGATCAACATGACAAACTTCTGTCCAAATACGATAAGCTTCATTGTCATCTGTATAGACAGTTACATACAATTTTTCTTTATCAAAACCAATCCAATCTTCACTTGTCAAAAATTCCCATGCAAATGGAATAGCTTCTTCCTTAAAATAATCACCAATAGAAAAATTACCCAACATTTCAAAAAAAGTATGATGTCTAGCAGTTTTACCTACATTCTCAATATCATTAGTACGAATAGATTTTTGAGCGTTCGCAATTCTATTACATTCTGGTTTTTCGCTACCATCAAAATATTTTTTTAACGCTGCTACACCTGCATTGATCCATAATAATGTTGGATCATTATGTGGAATCAATGAGGCACCTGGTTCAATCATATGCCCTTTAGATTTAAAATAATCCAAAAACATCTGTCTTACTTGATTACCTGTTAATTGTTTCATATACATCCTCCTTCAAATAAAAAAAGTCATTCCATAAGGAACGACTTATATCGCGGTACCATCCTTTTTCATAAACTAAGTTTATGCTCTCTTCTCCTTAACGCAGAGTATACGTTGATGTTTACATCACTCTCAAAAGTAGCTTTTCTTTACTGTTTTCAAAGATTTTCACCAGCCATCTTTTCTCTAAACAAAACAAATAAATACTTGTCTTTTTCACCGATTTATCGAAAATTATTATAGCGAATTTATATGTAAAAATCAATATTCTTTTTTAAATCTCATTTGTTGGCTATTTTGCAAAAAGATAAATGGTTAATTTTATTATATTATGTGAATTCAAGATTACATTATGGTATAATAAAACTCTCAGAAAGGATGTGTTGTTATGGTTAACGTATCAAAAGTAAAAGAAGAACTTATCCAACAAGAAAAATCTCATTTCAAAGGCAATATTTACCATTGGACACAAGTTAATTTTGCATATAACTCCAACAAAATTGAAGGAAGCAGACTAACTGCTGAACAAACTGAAATGATTTTTGACACTCATTCATTTATTGCTAAATCAGAAGAATCAATTAAAATGGATGATCTAATTGAAACAGTTAATCATTTTAAATTATTTGATTTTGCAATAAATCATGTCAATGATTTATTATCTAAAGATATAATTATTCAAATGAATATGATTTTAAAAAGAAATACATCAGATGAAATGAATCCAAGATATAATGTTGGCGGATTTAAGACTGTTCCAAACATTATTGGTTTAATAAATGTTATCGAAACAACACCTCCTGATAAAGTAGAAGAAGAATTAGATGAATTAATAAATACATTTAATTCTAAACCTATTATAACTTTTGCTGATATTATAGATTTTCATGTATGTTTTGAAAAAATTCATCCTTTTGGGGATGGTAATGGTCGAGTTGGCAGAATAATCATGTTCAAAGAGTGCTTACGAAATAATATTATGCCTTTTGTTATTTTAGATAAACATAAAAATTTTTATATGCGTGGTTTAAGAGAATATGATAGAGAAAAAGGATATCTATTAGATACTTGCTTAAATGAACAAGATATTTATACTCAAATCTGTGAAAAATTATTAAAATTTGATTTATAGAAAAAGAGAAATAAAATAACTTCATTTTCATTATGCAATTAAAATATAAAATAAAAAGCTAAGATTATATTAGCTTTTTATTCAATATATTTTAATGTTTTCATTTTAGCTTCTAGCTGATTTGCAAGCAATATTCCAAAAGCAGCATTTCCATTAACATCCCCACTTCTAAAACATTCAGGAACAACATTATTACTAATATCTTCTTCATCTTGCGAAGATAAAGTAATACCCGCATCTTTAGCACCATCTGTTAGCAAATAACTTCTAAAATCCAAAAAATGATCTCCAAATTTTTCTTTTAATTCTTTGTTTGTTGTATCAAAATCATTATATACATTATTTGTTGTTAAACTCACAATAATATAATTTTTTAGATTATATTGATCAATAATACTTTCATAGAAAGTAATCAGATTATCAGTAAAATAAGGACTATCTTCATCATAAGTTCCCATCAGCATAATAACAATATCATCTTCATTAATATCTTGTTTTGTTATCGTTATTTTTGTTCTGTTTTCAATAACCTTTGAATCTCCAGCTCCACTTCTTGTAAAAGTATAACGCTGCTGCGAACTATCATAATTAATATTTCCCTCAATACCATCTATTTGACATGGATTAATTGATGAACCATCTTTCTGTAATAAATTTGAACTGCCACCATTATTATTCACCAACTGAATTTTAACAGCAGAAGTATCTTCAGGAATAGTGAATGGTTCAACATATAAAGTATAGGCAGCCAATCTTGCAGTTATATCTTTAGAAGTCAAACTCTTTCCACCATATGTAATAGTATCCAACCCCGTTAATTCTTTTAACCTATCAGGATATGAATTATTAGACATAGTTAAACTATCTCCTATACAAATTAATCTTTGAGTTTTTGTTTCTTCTTCGTTTTCATCTTCTTTAACAACTGTTGCTTCTTGTGACTTTTTTTCAGTTAACTCCAAACTCCTATTTTTTGCATCAATTAGATAATAACCACAAAGTCCGCCTAAAATTAATACTAATATAATGATAATAAGAGTAAGAATATATTTATGACCTTTCATTAATAATAATATCCATAACCATACCCATAGTTTCCTTTATATGAATCAGCCTTTGTAAGTATAGTTCCAATAATATTTACATTGTTTTGTCTAAGAGTAGAAATAGCGGACATAGCATCTTTTCTATTTGTATCTTTACATGAATAAACAAATATCGTGCCATCAACAGCGTGTGATACTGGAATAGCATCACATACATTCCCTAATGGAGGACAATCCAAAATAATAAAATCAAAATCTTTTTTCAACTCATTAATAAATGACGAAAACGTTGATGATGACAATATTTCATTCGGATTAGGCACTTTAACCCCAGCAGTTAAAACTGTTAATTCATTCGCAAACGATTCATCCTTAACTGTTTTAAAAAAACTTTTGTCAATTCTTCTTGTCTTAGAATAATCTCTTAAAGCATTTGTTAATCCTACCTGATTTGATAACTTCAAATATCTATGTAATTGTATTTTTCTTAAATCGCAATCAATAATTAATACTCTAGAATATTTTACAGCAAATATAATTGCTAAATTAAGTGCTGTTGTTGTTTTTGACTCAAATGGTTGAGTTGATGTAATTGCAATTGACTGCACATTATTATCTACACTAGAAAATTCAATATTTGTTCTAATATGACGATATATTTCATTATAATCAAATTGATTCTTCTTATCGTTTGTTGTATTTAACAAAGTAAAAGCTTTTTTAGCTCTTTTTTGTTTAGCCATAATACTATCTCCTTTTCAAAAATCTATCAATAAATCTTTTCTTCACATAATGCGTAGACTGAACATTGCCACGCTTTAAAATTGCTAATGGATTCGAATAAAACAAAATTTTTAAATCTTCCTCAGAAAACTCTTTCTTCAATACTTCATAAGTTTCCAACAAATTCGGACTTCTTCTTCCATCACATCTATGTGTATCACTAGCAATCAAATGTACAAGATTGTTTCTAAGTAAAGTATACGCATTTTCTTGACAAGTTTTTCCATGAAGTCCTAAAATACTTGTAGAATTGATTTGAATAACAAAACCATCATCTACAAGATCCTGTATTCTATCTATATCTATAGATTCTTTAAAATATCTTTCAATATGAGCTATGATTGTTTTATATCCTGACATATTAACTTCATATAAACGATCTTCAAACTCCTCATTAGAATAGCTCTTCTTTCTAACATCAAATTCACATAAAAGATAATTCGTGTTTTCAAATGGTATAACTAATTTGTTTTGTAACTGATAGCCATACTCATCATTTAAAAATAATTCGCATCCATCAAAAACCGTTATATCATATTGTTTTGCTAAATCAGCTAATTCTTTTATTCTCTCCTTTAGCATTTTTACATGATTTTCATCATGCTTTCCACATACAAGATGAGGTGTAGCAACAATAGCTACTATTCCATTTTCCTTTGCCTTTATCAATGCCTTAATAGCATCTTCTCTGTTAGGCATACCATCATCTACATCCCATGCATAATGTCCATGAACATCTATAAACTTCATATTTATTCCTCAAACCAAGGTACAACACCAATAACAGGTATTTCAAAATATTTCTCTGCTTCTTCTTTTGAATGAATATGAGTATCAAGCATAAATTTCAAAAAATAATATCCACAACTTATAACAATTCCAATTACAGCACCAATACCTATATTCTTTACAAAACTTGGTGAACTAGCACTTGTAGCCACTTCAGCAGCATCAACTGTCATAATATTATCAATATTTAGCTTTTCCTCAATTTCCTCATAAAATACATCTAATGTTGTATCGACTATTTTCTTGCTTAATTCTGGATCTGTTGTTGTAGCTGTTACTGATATAATCATCGTATCGGTTTGATTAGTAACTGTTAAACTATCACTAATTTCTTCTTTTTCCAAATCAAGTCTATTTGCTACTTCATTTTGTATAGTAGATCCTTTAATTAATTCCATATAGTTATTAACCATTGCATTGCTTGTTGTTATCTGACTATACTCAGATACAGTTCCATTATTTGTTTGTAACTGTGGGAATATTCTTGCTGTTGATTCATACTTTTTATTAATTAAGAATATA
>CAZWZD010000027.1:0-9839 GCA_964638235.1 uncultured Erysipelotrichales bacterium | reverse complement strand
GCTAAAATAAAAAAGTAACGTCCGGTTTGGTGTAAGACTAAAATCCGGTTAAAAACAAGGGATTGGGCGGATTTTACTCTTACAAATAAAATCAATATATAAAATCAAGAGAAGATAGGTTATACTAAAAGTGCGAAGTATAGATAAAAAGGAAATCCTGTGTAAGACTAACGTCCGGTTTTTGTATTCCGTTATTTTTAGATTTTATTTTGATTTCTTTAATGAACTGATATCTATTTCTACTTCGTCAGGCTCGATCTGGTATATATTGAATGCCTGCAATAGTTTTATTCCCCATATGAAACGTACAACCTCATATGGGCTTTTATTATTAAGAGATTCTCTTTTTATAGAATTAATAATAGACATCATTTTCCATATTTGATTTTGTTTGTATCCATCAAATGGCATACCTTTTTGAAAAAATCTTCTAATATATTCATGATTTTTCTCACAGGCTCCTTTTTGGTCGGATCTGTTTGGATGGCAGTAAAAGACATGGCAGCCCCATTCTTCAAGAAACAGAAGATCAGAAAATTCAGGACCATTATCTGTTAAAATAACTTTAAAAAATCTTTCAAATAGTTCATCATCATTTATGTTATCTTTATAAAGTTCAAAAACAATTCTGATATTTTTTGATTCCTTAGAAGGAATAAGATGGGATATTTGAAAATGCTGATGTACACTGTGCAGAGTAAGGAGAAGTTTTCCACCCTTTGCACCTTCAACAGTATCCATTTGAATAATATTGTAATCTGGATGAGATGCTATAAAGTTCAAATACTGATCATAGTTTCTGACTTTTTTATAATCATTAGTCTGCTGATTTCTTTTGTTTTTTGTTCTTCTCTTTTTGTATTTGACCTTTTTAGGCAGGTCGATATTTTTACATTGAAACAGACCCATATCTATATAATTATAAAATGTCTTTTTAGAAATACCGATCTCATCCTTATGAGAAGCATAGATATGATTGACAGGTTGATTTTTGTCAATGATCAACGGTGAAACCAGATCATCAATCATACGAAGTTCCTGTTCTGTCATATTGATTCCTTTTCTAGAAGATGATAAAGTAGAAACATAATTTTTATGGGCAGCTGAAGAAATATAGAAGTATTTCATATACATTTTGCATTCAGGCAGACTGACACAGCCGTTACAGACATGTGGGGCACGCAATAGCTTTTTGCATATGTTTTTTTCAAAATCATGACATACAGAAGAACAAATATTGCAGGTCTTGCATAACTTGTTATTGCACTTATCATGAGAAGGACATAAATGAGTTTTATTACATGATTGAACATGTTTACAGGTATTATAGAAACCGGTAGTTCCATGAGAAAGCCTTAAAACTCTGTGTTTCTTTATTTCTTTAGAAACAGTAGTAGGATCTTTACCAATTTTTCTGCTGATTTGTGTAACAGTTAAATCTGCATTAAGAGAATTTTCAATAAAAATTCTGTCTTCTTCACATAGATGTTTGATAATCTTCACTTAATGATTCCTTTCCAATAACGGAATACAGCTTTATTATATATGTGTAAGACTAACGTCCGGTATGTTTTTTTTAAACCGGATTTTACTTTTACATTTAAGCAGAGATTAATGGTATTTTGTGATTTTCATGTGAAAGATTGCAAAGCTGTTAATCTTTTTGTATACTAATAATTAATATAAAGGGGGTGAAAATTTGAAAAAAATATATTGTTTATTACTATCATTAATGATGATCGTAAGTGTTACTCTAACACAGGATCATGTATATGCATATGATGATGTATCTGGTATAGAAGCTGGCATTTATAATGATCCTGAAAAAGAAATTGTTTCAATAAATGAAGATGGAACAATTGTCAAAGAAACTACTGTAAAAACTAGCGTAGAAACAGAAAATGATGGTGATAACAAAACAGAAACAGTAAGTAAAGCAAGAGCAGCGACTAATGGTATTACAAGTAGTTCTACTGCAGTTGTTAATTTTCGTACAAAAAGTTCTTCGTCTGAAAATACAAATTATACTGAAGTAACTACAGGAAGAGCTGGTTATGTCAATGGTTATTATGCTGCTGATGGAGCTTTTTTGGGTTTTGATAATGATTCTAATCCGACAAAAGTTAAGTTTTTACAGGCTGGAGTTATAGGCTGGGTTAGTTACTCGGATGTGGAGGTTCTTAATTATACTGATTCGGCTGTTGAAACAACAAGCAAATATTATGTTTCAAATGGTAGACTATATCATGGGATAGTTACAAATTTGAGTAATTCAAATTATAGTTCTTCATTAGATTGTGGACCTAAACCATCTTATTTAGAAGAAGGAAAAACATATTTTAGTTATGATGGTCATTATTTTTATGCATATAATTCAAGTAATTTGACTAATTCATATGCAACTATGTTAAATGATTATAGAAATAATGTAAGAACAAATTCTATTAATCCTAATGATCCGTATTATAATTACTATTTATATTTATCACATAGAAGTGTAACAACGTATACAAGTGATCAATTGAATAAAGCAATTGCTTATTTTTGTGGAACTTCAGAAAGCAGTTATGGAAGAACATCAAAAATGCGAAATTTAGGTTCATCATTTATTAGTAATCAAAATACATATGGAGTTAATGCATTATTAATGATTGGTGTAGCAGCAAATGAGAGTGCATGGGGATGTAGTAGTATTGCAGCTAATAAAAATAATTTATTTGGGCATGCAGCTTATGATAGTGATCCAAACGGTAGTTCAAATGCATATTCATCGGTAGAATATAGTGTTTATTATCATGCTGCTAGATTTGTTTCGAAAGGATATTGTGATTGTATTACAGATAGTAGATATTATGGTGCTTTTTTAGGTGATAAAGCGAGTGGTATGGCTGTTAAATATGCTTCTGATCCTTATTGGGGAGAAAAAGCTGCTGCTATTGCATGGAAAGTAGATACATATTTAGGTGGAAATGATTCTAATAAATATACTATAGGGATTAAAGATACATTACCATCAAATCACAATGTTGTTGAAATCAAATCATCTGCATCATCTTCATCTACAACATTGTATAAAACATATCCAGTTAGTTCAACTACTTCATATAAAACATATGCACCATCGAATTATGCATTTATTATATTAAAAGATGGTGAATCTAATGGGTATTATAAAATACAATGTGACAGTGAAGTAAATAGTTCAAGAACTGCAATAGTTAATCAAGAAGCATACACATTTTCTAACAGTTATGGATATATACCTACAAGTTCTGTAAAGATAGTAACAACTGGCTCAAATTCAACATCTATTGTTAATAAAAACACATCAAATGTTGAAGGAGAAAGTTCAGGAAAAAACTCAACTGAACCTACATTGTATTATCAATCCAATGTTAAATATTATGGTTGGCTTGATGAAGTAAATGAACCAAATACATCTGGAACAACTGGGCAATCATTAGATTTATATCAATTAAAAATAAGATTAGAAAATGCTCCAAGTTCTGCTATTTTAGCAGGTAAAGTATATTCGGGTACTAGTTGGATAAATTATAATAACATTACAAGTAATACGGTCATAGGTAGTGATGGGACTGCTATTCAAAAAGTAAATTTTACTTTGAATAATGTTTCGGGATATAAACTCCAATATCGTGTACATAGTGCAGATGTAGGATGGCAATCATGGGTTGATGCTGGAAGTGATGCTGGAACAACTGGTAAAAATATTCAAGCAATTGATTTTAGACTTGTAGCTATTCAATCTAATCCAATCACATCAATTGCACTGAATAAAACAAGTACAACGATACAAGTTAATAATACAGAAACATTAACAGCAACAATCAGTCCAAGTAATACAACAGACGATAAAACGATTACATGGACAAGTAGTAACACAACAATAGCAACAGTCAATAGTAGTGGAAAGATAACAGGAGTATCAGAAGGAAGCTGTACAATAACAGCAAAGACAAGCAATGGAAAAACAGCAACATGTAAAGTTACTGTTACAAAGCAGATACCGAATGTCAATTACTATGTGCATGTACAAGATATAGGAAATCAAACACAGGTATCAAATGGTGCAACTGCAGGAACAACAGGAAAAAGTAAAAGGCTTGAAGCTATTTATATTACATTAGATAATTTACCATATGAAGGATCAGTTCAATATAGGACACATGTGCAGGATATTGGATGGCAAAGTTGGAAAACAAATGGAGAAATATCAGGAACAACCGGACAAAGTAAGAGATTAGAGGCAATAGAAATCCAATTAATAGGAGATATAGCAAATTATTATGATATCTATTATCGAGTACATGCACAGGAATTTGGATGGATGAATTGGGCAAAAAATGGTGAAGCAGCAGGGACAGCAGGATATAGTTACAGACTTGAAGCGATACAAATTGTCCTTGTGGAAAAAGAAGGAAATACACCAACAAGCAATCCAGTAAATGCAATAAGTGAAGCATACAAACAGAAAAACTATTTGAGCTATAGAACACATGTACAGGAAACAGGATGGCAAAGTTATGTTGGTGATAGTACAACAAGTGGAACTACAGGTAAATCAAAAAGACTAGAAGCGATACAAATTAAATTGGTTAATGCGCCATATAGTGGTTCTATTCAATATAAAACGCATATCCAAAACATCGGTTGGGAAACAAACTGGAAGGAAAATGGAAGTACAAGTGGAACAACTGGAAAATCACTAAGACTGGAAGCAATACAGATAAGACTAACAGGAGAGATGGCAGATAGATATGATATTTATTATCGAGTGCATGCACAGAACTATGGCTGGCTAGGCTGGGCAAAGAATGGAGAAAGTGCAGGTACAGAGGGATTATCGAAAAGATTAGAAGCTATACAGATAGTATTGGTAAAAAAAGGAGGCTCTGCTCCTGGGAGTGTAAGTAATACTTTTATTAAAAAATAGAAAAATTAGTAAATTGATGTTTATATTGTGCACTTATAGGCTGGATGAAAATCCAGCTTTTTAGTATGCCTCTTCATTTTTTATATTCTATATATATTTGTAAGCGTCAAACTAAAAAGCACTATAAAAGTAGGACCAATTTGAATAAAATATAAGAACATTTACAAAAGGAGATACTTACTATATGAGTATTGAAGAATGGAAACCGATTATTGAAAATCATCCCCTTAGTGGCATGACTGTTGAAGAATACTGCAGAAATCAGGGTGTCTGCGTTTCTTTTTTCTACAAGTTAAAAAAAGACTCAATGATGAACATCCGGAAGCTGTTGAATTTACACCTGTTACTGTTGTTGACAGTGCACCGGCTGGTACAGACTTAAAAGGGACTGCAAGCTATAGACTGCTCCATAAGATCAATAAGCTTTTTACACTTGAAAAGAAACTGGTCGGCAAAAGCTATGAAGAAATCAAACAAGGCAGAAAGAAGCTAAGCCAATCATTGATGACTTCTTTAATGATGTGAGAGAATGTGCGAAAGTAGCAGCTGGTCAAACAAAACTCAGCAGGGCCCTGACTTAACAGCATCAATCAGGAAAAAAACTTAAGATTCTATCTTGAAGATGGACGTGTTGAAATATCCAATAATCGTGCAGAAAATTCAATCCGACCATTCTGTGTAGGCCGTCGCAATTGGTTATTCTCAAATACCATCAAGGGAGCAGAAGCAAGTGCCCCAATCTATTCACTTATAGAAACTGCCAAAATCAATCATTTAAAGCCATATGATTATTTTGAATTTCTTTTAACAATATTAACAGAAATTGATATTAATGATGATAAAGAACTAGAGAAAATCATGCCATGGTCAAAAATATTACCAGACAAAGTCTATCTGACAAAAAAATCGTAGAAATACGATCTTTTCGTCGTTAAGTGAAATCCAATAAATGATTACAGCCTTATTATAGTGTTTGATTCGCACTGATCATAGGGCTTTTTAGTTTGACGCTTACATTAGAAATGCTTACTGTAAAAAATAGAGACATTTTTAATCAATAATATATTATTTACATTTGTTCTTAATAAATAAAATGATAAAGTTTCATTGATAGTCAACAATATATATGTTACATACGATAATTTAAAAGTATTATTACGTTCTTGGTATTTTTTTGTATATAAAGCATTTTATTTATGAATGAAAGTTGACTTTTATTGAAGTAATTATTAAAATTTGATTAATAATAATTAGAAAGAAGGGAAACAATGAACATAGCTTTATTAACAGCGGCAGGAAGTGGAACGCGCATGCATCAAGATATACCAAAACAATTTATACATGTAGATAATAAACCTATTATTATTCACACATTAGAAGCTTTTCAAAGACATCCTAGTATAGATGCAATTATTGTTGTTACAATTGATTCATGGACTGATGTATTATGGGCTTATGCGAAACAATTTAATATTACGAAACTTAAATGGATAGTTTCAGGTGGAGAAACAGGACAAGAATCTATTAAGAATGGATTAGATCTCTTGGAAAAAGAAGTAGGAATAGAAAATGTAGTAATGATTCATGATGGTAATAGACCATTAGTATCCACAGAAATTATTTCTGATAGTTTAGTTACTTATAAGAAATATGGAAATGCAGTTGCTGTTATTCCTTGTACAGAAGTTGTATTTGAAAGTGATGATGGAGTTTCATCATGTGTTTCTACTCAAAGGGAAAAATTATTTAGGACACAAACACCTCACACATATAAGTTAAAAGATATTTTAAATGCACACAAAGAAGCAGAAGAAAAAGGAATAAAAAATACAGCAGCTTCTTGCATGTTGATGAAAGAATTAGGGAAAGAAACATATTTTTCAAAAGGATCAGAAGAAAATTTGAAAATAACAACATTAGATGATTTGAAAATATTTAAGGCTTTATTACACACTAATCAAGATGAATGGTTAAAATAGTATGGAAATATATGAGGAGAATAATAATGTTAAGTGAAAATAAAATATATTTAGATGATTTAAAATCAGCTAAAGATAATATTCCATCAATAGATATTTTAAAAAATAAGTCAATAATGATTACAGGTGCTAATGGTTTAATTTGTTCTTCATTGATAGATTTTATTATGTCGTTAAATGATAATTTTAATTTTAATATAAAAGTTTATGCAGCGGCTAGATCAGAAAGAAAAACAAGAAAAAGATTTAAAAATTATTTTAATAGAAATGATTTTATTTTTGTGAAATATAATGCTTTAGAAAAAATATGTATAAATGAAAATATTGAATATTATATACATGGAGCAAGCAATGCCAATCCAATATCTTATATTAATGAACCAGTAGAAACTATGTTAACAAACATTATCGGATTAAAAAATATATTAGATTATTCGAGAATGCATGAAGGTGTTAAAACTTTGTATCTATCTTCAAGTGAAGTTTATGGAAAAAAAATAGATGGTAAACCATATAAAGAAGATGATTATGGATTTTTAGATATATTAAATCCTAGAGCATGCTATCCTTCATCAAAAAGAGCTGCTGAAACTTTAGCAATATCATATGTAAATGAATATAATGTAGATGTAGTTATTGCAAGACCAGGTCATATTTATGGACCTACTATGACAGTTAGTGATACTCGAGCAGTATCACAATTTGCAAAAGATGCTTTAATGAAAAAAAATATAATTATGAAAAGTGAAGGAAAACAATTAAGATCACATTGTTATGTAATAGATTGCGTCACAGCCATTTTTACAATATTGTTAAATGGAGAAAAAGGAAATGCTTATAACATAGGAAGTCCTCAAAGTATTTCTACAATTCGTGAGATTGCTAATGCTTTTGCCAATATATGTGGAAAGGAAGTTATAATCAAAGCACCTAAAAAAAGTGAACTAAAAGGATATAATTTAATGGATAACTCATCTTTGGATGTAACAAGGCTTATATCTTTAGGATGGGAAAGTAAATTTGATTTGGAAAATGGTACAAAACATACGATTGAGATTCTAAAAAATATAGATATAAAAGATATATAAAACGGAACTAATTTGTTATTCAAATGATGTGTTATATAAATTACAACAAATAAAATTAAGTGTTTTAAAAAATTTTGTAAAAAATAATATTGATTATTTTAATGAGGTGGATTAACTATTACAACAATTAAACATCGAGCTTTTTTCTATAAGATGGTGACATCGATGTAGGAATTTCAAAGAGATTATAATGAGTTTTTGAAAATAACATAAAAACAACTATTCAGAAAAATACACTAATGAAATTTATGGAAAAAAATAGGAGATGTGTTAAAATGCTAATGAAAATATTGTGGGTATATTGATTTTAATACAAATAGGTCAGTGTGCTTCAAAAAAGTTGCAAGAAATTTTTGTATTAGTTATATTTAACAAAAAAATTAGATAGTGTTATATCGATACTAACTCGTTTATATAGACTAGTTATTTTAAAGGATATAAAAATGCATTATCTTAGCTTATTAAAAAAGATAATGTTTTATAAATTGAAGAGTTTCAATGTTATTCATATAATTATGTAAGTGTTGCAGTAAATAGATTATTAACTGTATTATTTTTGGTGAAAAAAGAGAAGCATATAATATTGCCGATGATAAATCAGATACTATGTTGAAAGATTTGGCTAAAATTATAGCTGATATGGCAGGAAAAAATGTAGTTTATGATTTGCCTAATCAAGTTGAAAGTGAAGGACCTAGTAAAGCGATTAAAGCAAGACTTGATAATACTAAATTGAATAATTTAGGATGGAAAGCAAAATATAATGTGCAAGAAGGGTTAGAAAGACCAATTTCTATTTTAAAAATAATTGCAAATATTAAAAAATAACAATTATTTAATTAATATAACTTGAATTAAATGGATAAATACGATATTTTACTAATGAAATTAAAAGGGATAGAATAAATAAGAAATTTAAGAAAATTTTTATATATTATATGAAAGTACGGGGATATTATGGATAACGATATATTACAAGATTTAAAAAATATAGAATTGGATATGTTTGATGAATTTGTAAGAATTTGCAATAAGTATAATCTTACATATTTTCTTGTAGGAGGAACACTTTTAGGTGCTATTAGGCATAAAGGGTTTATTCCATGGGATGATGATATAGATGTTGGTATGCCTAGAGAGGATTATGAAAAATTTATAAAATACGCAATCGATGAATTGGACACAAATTATTTTTTACAGAATTATCATACTGAACCTAATTGTGGGCTTGTTTTTTCTAAAATAAGGAAAAATAACACAATAATGTCTGAAGAATATAGTTATCATATTAATATGCATCAAGGAATTTGGATAGACATATTTCCATATGATAATATAAAGGATAAAAAATCAATAAATAAAGTACAATTATTGCGAAATTTTTATATTATTAAATGTGGATATAAATTTCCTAAAAATAAAGGAAAATTATTAAAAGTGCCATATCTTTTAATGAAAATAGTATTAAATTTTATACCAATCCATTATTTAATAAATAAATTAGAAAAAAAAATTAAAGAAGATAATAAATATACAACAGATTATGTCTATCCTTTTGGGGGAGCATATGGACAAAAGGATGTTATGCCGCGTGATATCATTGAAAATATAGTGTCTGTTGAATATGAAGGAAGAAATGTAAGTGCTTTTAAAAAATATGATTATTATTTAAAAAAATTATATAATAATTATATGGATCTTCCTCCAGTAGATCAAAGAAATGGAGGATTGCATTTTTTGAAAGAATTAAAATTGAAAAACGAGTAATTAAAGAGGAATATTGTTATGATAGAAACTTCTGTTATAATGGCAACATAC
>CAZWZD010000026.1:0-9862 GCA_964638235.1 uncultured Erysipelotrichales bacterium | reverse complement strand
TCATCTAATAAATCATTAACTTCATAGTAAGCGTTATAATATTCTTGAACTTCTTTAGTTTCATTAACTTTCTTTTTTAATTCAAGAAATTTACTTTTATATGATGATATATCAATATATTTTTCATATTTGCGATGCGTATAATATTGATTTGCTGCTTGTTGGTAATCAGTTAATAATTGTTTTACATTCCCTAATTTCTGATTTGCTGCTAAAAATTTCTGATATTCTTCTTCTTTATATATCATTTCTTTTATTTCTTCTAATAAATCAAACATTTAAATTCTCCTATAAAAACAAATCTAACATTGATAATAGCATTCCTACTTTTTCAATAGAATCAGCAACTGTAAGTTTATTTTCTATTTTGAATTGCTGATAAAGTTCTTTATACATATCTGGATAACGAGATAATATAAGATACCATTTGGGATGATATCTCATATAATCTCTAATTCTTGGATCAGTTATCATACCACTGTTTCTCAACTTTCTCATCTTTTACTACTAATCCACTGATTAAATCTAATACTTTCTGCATCCCATCAAAACTTTTAGATAATGCATTTAAATCAACATTTTTTAATATTTCAACGACAGAAGATAAGTCAATAGCTGGTTTTTTATAAGCTGACCAAAATTTATCATTTTCACCATAAACATCATATATTTCATATAGCTGCTGCCATGAATATCTGCCACTAATCACATCATCTCTGATTGTTGGAATAGTACGCATGAATGCTTTAAAATCTTCAATTTTATCCATATTCTCACCTATAATAGAATATGCAATAAAATTATAATTGTTCTTTAAGTTTATCTTTACTGTACTTTGCTATTAAAGATTGGGCTATGCCAATAGCAGTCATCGATGCAATAACCGATGATCCTCCTGAAGATACGATTAATAGCGGTACTCCTGTCATTGGAATAAGACCTGAAACACCACCTACATTAATTAATAAGTGGGCAAAAAAGTATATACCTATTCCATATAGGATTAATTTTTCCTGAGTATTTTTTATTTTTTGTCCATAGTAAAATAATCTAAAAATAATAATGCAGTAAGGAATAATGATAAGGATAAAGAAGCCTACCACTCCCAGTTCTTCCACAATTATCGCTGAAATAAAATCATTGCTTGCTTCTTGAACATACCCAAACTTCATAATTGATGAACCATATCCTTTACCAAATAATCCACCTGTTGCATAAGCAACCAATCCATTAGCAAGCTGAAAGCTTGATGAATAATAATAATCAGATGAAGTAGGATTAAGCCATATTAAAAATCTTGTTAGCTGGTGAGATTGTAGTACAAATGCTGCTGTAAAAGCAAAAACAGCAAGTACTAAACCGATAACTGCAATTGATAATATTTTTAATTTTGAATAATATTTTAATGGTGTACAATAAAATATAAACAAACAAATAAATGCCAGAATTAATGATGAGCCAAGATCTTTTTGAATAAATCCTCCAACTATAAATGCAACTAAAATAGCAATAACTGGAAGAAAAAAGCAAATAATCATTTTTTGATTAGTTCTTTTTTCTCTTACTTTTTTGCTAACCGAATTAGAAATGACTAATTCTTCTGTCAATCCACCGAAATGAACTGACAGCAATAAAATCATTACGATTTTCATAAATTCTATAGGTTGAATTGTAAATCCACCTGGCAGTTTAATCCATGAATTTGATCCTTTTGTATCAGTCCAAGCTAAACATAAAATCATAGCTGCTAAAGCTATAAAATAAAGTATCCATACACTATTTTCGTTTGCGTATCTTGCTTTAAAAGTACGAGCAAAAAATATCATTGATATTGAACCTATCAAAATAAATATACCTTGTTTAATCATTGTCATTGTTGCATAGGTAGAGCCAAATTTTGAGGCTAATCCTACTGATGCACTTCCTACCATAGCAATTCCTGTTATAGCTAGTATTGCTACTGCTATATAGATCCAACGATCAACACCACTTCTTGTAAATAATCTTTTTAAAAATATGAAGAAATTTTTTATATATCCAATCATAATTTAATCCAATCACTTTCTTTAGATTTTTTAAAAACTTCATAGATTGAATATCCTGAAACTTTTAAAAATTCTTTTTCTATTTGTTTCTGCTGACTTTTAGAATCAACAACAGCAGTAAATAATCTATATGATTTCATAAACTCTTCTGTACTAATTCCTTCTTCATATGCCTTTTCTACTGCATTATATAAAGACATAACATCTATTATTTCATTTGTATTCCATGAGTAATCTAAAGGATAATCATACATAATAAAACCCTCCTAATACAAAAACATTATACAGTAATTTTTATAAAAATGAAATAAATATATAGGTAGAAACACTAACAAATTTATCGAATAGGAATACATTATATTGTAAGGAGGTGAAACAATGAACACTTGTTATAATTATGGTGGATGTGGTTGCAATAGCTATATGCCAATCTATACTAACCCATTTGGATGTGGAGGATGTCAATCATATCAAACATTTGGATGTGGCTGTGGAGGATTTGGAAATGGCAGCACTTGGTTTGCAATTGTATTAGTTGTTTTCTTACTTTTAATTATTTGTGGATGTACAAAAATATGCTAGTTACTAGCATATTTTCTTTTTATTTGATATAATGTTGCTCGGAAGGTGATAATAATGATTTTAATGAAAGATATTGTATACGATGATGATCCTAGAATTAGACAAAAATCTACTCCTGTAGAATTTCCTATTAGTGATGAAATCCGCAATACTTTATTAGAAATGCATAAATTTTTGGTAGATTCTCAAAATGAAGAGATTTGTGAAAAATATGATTTAAGACCTGGTGTTGGAATTGCTGGCGTTCAAATTGGTGTTCTAAAAAGAATTTGTGCTATACATATAGTTAATGATGATGAAGATGGTAATGTTACAAGTGTTGATGATTATGCTTTAGTTAATCCTAAGATTATTTCTCATACTCAAAAGCAATCTTATCTTAAGGATGGTGAAGGTTGTTTATCAGTTGAAGAAAACATTGAGGGTTATGTTCCTAGATACGCTAAGGTAACTGTTAAAGGATATGATATTTTAACTGAACAAAAAGTTACAATTGTTGCTAGAGGATTTTTATCTATCTGCTTACAACACGAATTAGATCATTTTGATGGTATTTTGTTTTATGACCGCATTAATAAAAGTTACCCAAAAATGCCTATTAAAGATGCTATTGTTGTTTAATAATAATTTGATCAATGAAGTCATTGATCTTTTTTTATAAAAAAGTTTAGAGAAATTTTCTCTAAACTTATCTGCATGCTTCTAGTGCTTGTTTAACATCTTCAATAATATCATCAACGTTTTCTATTCCTACTGATAAACGAATTAAATCAGGACTTACTCCACCAGCTATTAATTCTTCATCATTCATTTGTCTATGTGTAGAAGATGCTGGATGTAAAACACAAGTATGGGCATCAGCCACATGAGTTGCTATCATTGCTAAATTTAAATGCTTCATAAATTCCTCTGCAGCTTTTCTTCCACCTTTTATTCCAAATGAGATGACACCACAAGTGCCATTAGGCATATATTTTTTTGCTCTTTCATAATATTTATTATTTTGAAGTCCTGGATAATTTACCCAAGCAATCATTTCATGATTTTCTAAAAATTCTGCTACTTTCAATGCATTTTCGCAGTGTCTTGGCATACGTACATGTAATGATTCCAACCCTAAATTTAATAAATATGCATTCATTGGTGATTGAATTGCCCCTAAATCTCTCATTAGCTGAGCTGTTGCTTTAGTTATAAATGCTCCCTGTAAACCAAACTTTTCTGCATAAGTAATTCCATGATATGATTCATCAGGAGTTGTTAGTCCTGGAAATTTATCACTATGAGCAAACCAATCAAATTTTCCACTATCAACAATGCATCCTCCAACAGTTGCATCATGTCCATCCAAATATTTTGTAGTAGAATGAGTTACGATATCAGCTCCCCATTCAAATGGTCTGCAATTAATTGGTGTTGCAAATGTATTATCTATAATTAGTGGTACCCCATGAGCATGAGCAGCATTTGCAAATCTTTCAATATCAAGTACAATTAATGCTGGATTGGCTATTGTTTCTCCAAAGACTGCTTTTGTATTTGATTTGAATGCTGCTTCCAATTCTTCGTCCGAACAATCTGGATCTATAAAGGTAAAATCTATTCCCATTCTTCTCATTGTGACATTAAATAAATTATATGTTCCTCCATAAATTGTAGATGATGCAACAACGTGATCTCCCTGTCCACATATATTAAATATTGAAAATAGATTGGCTGCTTGTCCTGATGATGTTAGCATTGCAGCACTACCACCTTCTAAAGCACAGATTTTTGCTGCAACATAGTCATTTGTAGGATTTTGTAATCTTGTATAAAAATATCCTTCGGCTTCTAAATCAAAAAGTTTTCCCATATCTTCACTTGTATCATATTTAAAAGTTGTACTTTGCACAATTGGAATCATTCTAGATTCACCATTTTTTGGTGCATAACCAGCTTGTATACATTTTGTTTCTTGTTTCATTTATAATCCTCCTCGTATAAGTATCAACTATTATACTAAAAAAATTATCATAAAAAAAGAGAGTTTTCTCTTTTTTATGATAATTAATAATAGTTTCTACATATGGTAATCATATCATCTATATATAATCTTCCTTGCTCAATTGTGTCATTATCGAGTTTATGCTGAGCTAATATTTTTCTTTTAGATGAATATGTTTCTCTCATTAAAGGTAAGTCTTTTTTTTGACAGAGTTCTATAACTTTTTCCATTTGTCTGTTTGAAAAGCAAAACATATTAAATAAAGCTAAATTTTTTATGTATTTTCTTTTTAATTTAGATATAAATTCTTCTAATTCTTTGTCTTTTAGACATGGATAATCTTCAAAACCAATTAATAATAAGTCAATTTCTTCTTTAAAATCAAATTGGTTGATATCAATTGCATATGTTTTTGCATATCTTGCTATATCTTGTGCTAATAGTTTTGTATCTTTGCAATGACTTGTATATACAACTTTTACTTTCATAACAACGCCTACCTTTATTTTATTATATTCATGAAATATGAACTGAAAATTAATAATAAGTATAACATTTAAATTGAATTTATTTCTTATTATAGCAAAAGTAATATTCTTTGAAAGGATTGATTTCTGATTAAGAAATCAATCCTTTATTTATATCTTACTATTTTTTACATTTTTTTATATCTGGCTGATAATATTTTTTTACATACTCATCATATAGCTCTTTAAATCTTTGATAGTGAACTATCTCTCTTTGTCTTAAATAAGATAAAGGTGCTAATATATCTGGATCATCAGTTAAATCCATTAAATATTCATACGTTGCTCTTGCTTTTTGTTCGGCAGCACAATTTTCTGCTAAATCTGCAACTGGATCTCCTGTAACTGCAAAATAAGCGACACTAAATGGAACACCATCCGCATTAATAGGATATAATGAAATTCCGTGTTCAGCATAGTGAGATGCTAGTCCTGCATCTTTCATTTCTTGTGCAGTTGCTCCTTGTAATAATTGATAAACCATTGCACTTATCATTTCCATATGAGCCATTTCGACCGTACTTTAATGTTAGACATAATATTCTCATAGATAATTGTAAAAATTTAAAATATTTATATTTTTTAAACTTAAATCCTAGTACCCTTTCATAAGTAAGAACTTTTATATTATACTTGCTCTTGATAATCATCAAGAGCAAGTATAATATATGATATATAGAGGGTGATAAAAATGGATAGAAGTGAAATTCTAGAATTAATGAAAGATGTATATACATCAAGTGAAGCTACTGAATATTTGAATATTTCTACACAAAGACTCAATCAGCTTGTTCATGATAAACGTATTGAACCAATTAAAGTGAGTAAATCTATCATGCTGTTTTTAAAGAGCGATTTAGAAAATCGAAAGATTACAAACGTATCAAACAACAGTATTGAAAATCAAGTTGGACAGTTTGATATTAATACAGCATATGTTAGAGATGCAATTCTTTACTATACGATACAACAGTATTTTAATAACAATGATTAAAAAACTTGTGCATTCATTGATCAGATTGAACAGTTTCATTCCTTTAATTTTAGATCAGGATTGAAAGTTAATATTCCTTTTTTATCATCACAATTGAGTGTAACAGAAAAAGAGTTCTATGCTTGTTATATTAAGGTAAAAGAAAGTTTTGCAAAATTGACTGAAGATGTTATCTTAGTAAAAAAGGGTGATGAAGCTTATTCAAAATTGCTTGCTCATACAAAGGAAGCACCGCCATTTTTATTCCTTAAAGGAAATGTTCATTTATTAAATGAAAAATCAGTATGTGTTGTTGGCAGTAGAAATGCTTCCAATGATTCAATGAAAAAAACAGAGCGACTCGTCAAATCACTTATTAAAAGAAATATTGTAGTCAATGCAGGATTAGCTAAAGGAATTGATACTGCAACACATCAGTCTGCTTTAAAGAATGGCGGCAGAACAATAGCAGTTATTGGAACACCTATTAATCAGTATTATCCAAAGGAAAATAAAGAACTGCAAATTGAAATAGAACAAAAAGGGTTGGTTGTTTCACAGTTCTCTCCTTGTAATGCTGTTTATAGATGGAATTTTCCAACCCGTAATGGAATCATGAGTGGAATATCACTTGCAACTATTATCATGGAAGCAGGTGAAACAAGTGGAGCATTAAAACAAGCCGATTATGCTTTAAAACAAGGTCGAGATGTTCTCATACCTCAATCTGCTATAGATAATCCTTCTATAAGCTGGCCAAAAAAATATATTTCTAAAGGAGCATATTCTTTTAAAACATTAAAAGAAGCTCTTGGAATATTGAATAAAAATGAGCTATTATTAGATATATTCAATAAAAATGACATAGAGGAAATAAGCAATGTAGAAATGGACTGATTCAGATCATATCAAAGCAATCGTTCCAGATGCTGATTCATTGTTGATGAACAAAATAAATGCTTATAAAATCTCATTACTATATGCTATACAATCCAGATATTGCAAATACTCTTTAGAGTTGAATATGTTGAAGCATGAGGATACGAAAAAATATGTAAGAAAATGGAACCAACTATGCCAGAAAATACTATTATCAATAAGATAATTAATTTTTTTGTTTTAAAGATTTATGACGCTTTAAACATAAAATTGGTTTTAAATGATGTTTTGGACAATGGTTTGTAAAAAATTAAAATTATAAAGATTAAGCTATATCACTGTAATTGACCAACATTTTCAAAATACAATTTATCTTTATAAACACTAATTTATACAGGCACATCTGATTGGTATTGCTTATGTTTTGAGAGGTTTCTCATAAGCGATGCACAAAACCATTAAAATTAAAAGTGTTTTCTTCATCTATTGTTCATCCAAAATTACTGATAATTTTATATCTTCTTCAACTATTAGTGCTTGATTTACATACAAAATCTTCCTTTCCCTTTTATATAATAATTCCTCTACCCAAGACTCAATATATCATGCTAAATAAAATACATGTGCGATATTGAGATCATAAGGTATTTAAAGAGTCAAAATTTAATATTCATACAAATTTAAGAAGATTAATAAGAATTCATAATTATCTAAAAATAAAAAATCCTCTAATTAAAGCGACCTATCAAGGACACCATTGAAGTTTTTTTGATTCTAGAAAACATTCCAACAAGACAATTCCTAAGAGTTATCCTATTATCCTGCTCTCTATAAATATTATAAGCTTTTCTTAAAAAAATGAATTAAATGGTATACAATTATGTTAAAGAAGTAGCAAAATGGATAAAGTGAAAAGAACAGGAAAAACAATTATTAAAGTCATTAGATGTTGATAAAAATATAATTAATCAATTACATGAATATGATTGGGAAGCATTTAAAGTTGACAAAAGAATTAGAAGAAAACAAAACGTAACATCAGACAATTTCTTTTATAGTATTCCATATTATGATAAAAAAGAAATCTTAACAATTGATGATTTACTTGATGAAATAGAAAATGAGGCATTGCTTCATTACTTATCTCAAACAGACAGATTAACTCTAACAATAATATTAATGAAGATATTGGGCTATAGCATTAAAGAAATATCTGACATTTTGAATATGAGTTCATCAGCAATTTATCTACGTATTCACCGTTTAAAAAATAAATTCGCTCTTTTTAAGATTTTTGTTGGTAATTAAATGGAATATCTAAAATTAAACAAATGATATGAAAAGTTTTAAATGTTAAATTTAAAGTATATTAAATTAATAATTTCAAAATGATATATGGCACATACCAAATATGTCCATATAATTCTTCTAGCATATCAATATAATAGCAAAAACAACATTTTTCTTAAAAAGAGCGAATAAATTAAAAAAATTTCAAAATGATGTAAAAAAACATAGTTTAAAGGAACTATATAGTGTAAGGGTCAAAAAAGACACTTTAATATATGAGTACATTGAAAATTGAATAACAGTCATTGAATACATTCCTGTTAAATAAGCCTTTCAGCAAGTACGCCATGACTATTAGAAAATCTAATAAAAGCGAAAAAATACTGAGCTACAAAAATAGATTAACACCTATATTTAACAGCAATAATGATCTTAGCCCGAGCGTTAAAAGCGTCGCAGGCATTAATAGCAGTTACAATGTAACGTGCAAGGGTGAGATTCCCATGAGAACTATGCTTTAGTTCGTTGAGTGACATCCAAGTTTTTCTGGTAAAAGAAAAATAGAAAACATTTGCTGAATATGAATTGAAAAAGAAATATTCAGCTTTACATAAAAACTTTCAAAAATGTTACAAACGCTTTTATTTGTAACTTGTTCTTTATTTCACAAGAATGTTAAAATAGTATCAACAATTAGACAAAGGAGAAAGAAAAATGGCTAACAGATTTGTATTAAATGAAACAAGTTATCATGGAAAAGGAGCAATCAATGAAATTCCTAATGAAGCTAAAGCTAGAGGATTTAAAAAAGCATTAGTTTGTTCAGATCCAGACTTAATTAAATTTGGTGTTACTAAAAAAGTAACAGATTTATTAGATGAAGCAGGATTGGCTTATGAAGTTTATTCAGAAATTAAACCAAATCCAACAATTGAAAATGTTCAACATGGTGTAGAAGCATTACACAAAGCAGAAGCTGACTACATTATTGCTATTGGTGGAGGATCATCAATGGATACAGCAAAAGCAGTTGGTATTATTGATAGAAATCCTGAATTTGCAGATGTAAGAAGTTTAGAAGGTGTTGCACCTACTAAAAATCCTTGTACACCAATCTTTGCTGTACCTTCAACTGCTGGAACTGCAGCTGAGGTTACAATCAACTACGTTATTACAGATGTCGAAAAGAACAGAAAAATGGTATGTGTAGACGTACATGATATTCCTGTAGTAGCATTCGTTGATCCTGATATGATGTCAACAATGCCTAAAGGATTAACTGCTGCAACTGGTATGGATGCTTTAACTCATGCAATTGAAGGTTATATTACTAAAGGTGCTTGGGAATTATCAGATATGTTCCATATTAAAGCAATTGAAATCATTGCAAAATCATTAAGAGCTTCTGTTGAAGGAAAACCAGAAGGTAGAGAAGGAATGGCTTTAGGTCAATATGTAGCAGGTATGGGATTCTCTAACGTTGGTTTAGGATTAGTTCACTCTATGGCTCACCCACTTGGAGCATTATATGATACTCCTCATGGTGTCGCAAACGCAATCATCTTACCAACAGTTATGG
>CAZWZD010000025.1:0-9974 GCA_964638235.1 uncultured Erysipelotrichales bacterium | reverse complement strand
AATTATTATGAATTGTTAATTTTTGTCTTGACAAAAGTCACTTCATAACAGGTAAGTGAACATGAATAATTCATATATTCCTTTTTCAAGTGAAATTGTTAGAATTAAAAAACATACGAAAACAGAATATACTTTTACAATGACTTATAAAGGTGATGTTAAACCAGGACAATTTTTTGAAATTTCTATACCTAAATATGGTGAAGCACCTATTTCTGTAAGTGGGATTGGTGAAGATACTGTTGATTTTACAATTCGTAAAGTTGGTAAGGTTACTGATGAAATTTTTACTAAAGATGTAGGAAGTCAAATATTATTGCGTGGACCATATGGCAATGGTTTTGATGTTAATAATTATAAAAATAAAGAAATATTAATTGTTGCTGGTGGTACAGGATTATCTCCTGTAAGAGGAGTTGTTGATCATTTTGCAAATAATCCTAAAGATGCTTTAAATACACATTTAATTTGTGGATTTAAATCACCTCAAGATGTTTTGTTTGCAGAAGATATTGAAAGATGGAAAGAAACTATTGATGTTATACAGACTGTTGATCGAGCAGATGAAGATTATCAAGGACCAGTAGGAATGGTTACAAAGTATATTCCTGATATTAAGTTTGATGATGTTAAAAATGCTGTGTGTATTGTTGTTGGACCTCCAATTATGATGAAGTTTGTTGTTAAAGAATTTGAAAAACTTGGAATTACTGATGAACAGATTTGGATATCACAAGAACGTAAAATGTGCTGTGGAATTGGTAAATGTGGACATTGTCGTATAGATGGTACTTATATTTGTTTAGATGGACCAGTTTTCCGTTATGATTTTGGAAAGAATTTAATTGATTAGGAGGAAGAATAATGATAGATGTTAATACAGCTAAATTAAAGAAAAATGCTTTTCGTGTAACAAAGAAGAGAAATATAATTGCATCTCGTATTCGTGTTCCTGGAGGTTATTTAAAGGCAGAAGTTTTGGGAATGGTTCAAGAGATTGCAGAAACTTATGGTAATGGTATTGTTCATTTAACAACAAGACAAGGTTTTGAAATTGAAGGTATTCGTATTGAAGATATGGATAAAATCAATGAAAAATTGCAGCCAATTATTGAAACACTTGGTATCAATCAAACAAAAGCAGGTACTGGTTATGAAAGCAGTGGTACAAGAAATATAAGTGCTTGTATTGGAAATAATGTGTGTCCTTTCGCAAATTATAATACGAGTCAGTTTGCTAAAAAGATAGAAGTTAATGTATTTCCTAACGACTTACATTTTAAAATTGCTTTAACTGGATGCTCAAATGATTGTGCAAAAGCAAGAATGCATGACTTTGGAATCATTGGAATGACTTTACCACAGTATGATTCATCTCGTTGTGTAAATTGTCAGGCTTGTGTTAAAGGATGTAACAGTTTATCTGTTGGTGCATTATCAGTAGAAAACTATAAGATTGTTAGAGATGCAAATAAATGTATTGGTTGTGGTGTATGTGTTACAAAATGTCCTACAAGAGCATTTACAAGAAGTCAAAAGAAATATTATAAATTAACAATCATGGGAAGAACCGGTAAGAAAAATCCTAGACTTGGACAAGATTGGTTAATTTGGGCAGATGAAGATAATATTATCAAAATTATTTGTAATACTTATAAATTTGTAGAAGAGTTTATTTCACCAGATGCCCCTGCTAGAAAAGAGCATATTGGTTATATTATTGATCGTGTTGGATTTGAAAAGTTTAAAGAATATGCTTTAGAAGGAGTTGAATTTGATAAGGAAACAATTGTAAAGAATAACGTTTATTGGAATGGTATAGATTTTAGATAGGAGAGAGTTTATGAAAAAAATACAATCTATATGTAATTATTGTGCAATTGACTGTAATATTGATTTCTATGTAGAAAATAATAGAATCGTTAAAGTATCTCCAACTGTTGGCTATCCTGTTAATGATGGATTTAGCTGCATTAAAGGTATTTCATTAGATAAACAGCAAACTGTTGTTAATAAACCACATACTCCTAGAGTAAAGATGGCAGATGGCAGTTATCAATATCCTGGATGGGATTATACTTTTGATTTGATAGCAAAAAGATTTAGAGAAATTCAAGAAAAATATGGTGATGAAGCAATTGCTGGTATTTCTACAGGACAATTAACATTAGAAGAATTTGCACTTATTGGACATATCATGAGAGATCATTTACACACAAATATTGATGGAAATACCCGTTTATGCATGGCTTCTGCTGTTGTTGCTCATAAACAAAGCTATGGTTTTGATGCACCTGGATATACTTTAAAAGACTTAGAATTATCAGATACGATAATCTTAGTAGGAGCGAATCCAGTTGTTGCTCATCCTATTGTATGGGATAGAATTAGAAAGAATAAGAACAAGAAATTAATTGTTATTGATCCTAGAAGAAGTGAAACTGCTAAAAATGCAGATTATCATTATCCTATTAAAACAAAAACTGATGCTACTTTGTTTTATGGTATTGCGAATACTTTGATTGAAAGAGATTGGATTGATCATGATTTTATTGATCAGCATACAAATAAATATGAAGAATTTAAAGAATTTGTAAAAGATTATCCATTGGATGAAGTTTCTCAAGTTACAGGGTTATCATTACAATCAATAGAAGATTTAATTCAAATGATACATGATGGTAAAAAAGTATCATTCTGGTGGACAATGGGAATTAATCAATCACATAATGCCGTTAGAGCTGCTCAATCTATTATAAACGTTGCATTAATAACAGGTATGTATGGAAAGCCTGGTACAGGAGCAAATTCTATTACAGGACAATGCAATGCGATGGGTTCTAGGTTAGTTTCTAATCAGGCTTCATTATATGGACATGAATTTACTGATCCAGCAGCGAGAAAGAAAGTTGCTGATATATTCCATTGTGATGAATCTATTTTAGCTACTAAACCAACAGCTACTTACAATCAGATCATTGAAGGAATTAACGCAGGAAAGATCAAAGCGTTATGGATTATGTGTACAAATCCTAGACATTCTTGGAGCAATAATGAAACATTCCAGCAAGCTATGGATAAATTAGATTTCTATGTTGTTCAAGATATTTATGATGATATTGAAAGTGCTGAAGGATGCGATGTTTTTCTTCCAGCAGTTTCAGGTATTAAAAAAGAAGGAAGTTATATCAATTTAGAAAGACGTATTTCTAGAATGGTACCAGTATTGGAATTAGAAGAAGATGAAAAAACAGATTATCAAATTATGTGGGGAGTTGCAAAAGCTTTAGGCTTTCAGGATATTATTGAGTATTGGAAAACTCCAGAAGATTGTTTTAATCTTTTAAAAGAATGTTCTCGCAATAGACCATTTGATTTTACAGGTGTAACTTATAAAGGATTAGAAAATAGTCATGGAGTACAATGGCCTTGCAGTGAGAAAATGGTTGAAGAAGCAGGTGGATTGGAAAACATAGAAGAAGAAAGAAGATTATATTCTGATGGACAGTTCTATACTCCAAACAAACGCTGTAATTTTATGTTTGAAACACCACCGCAAAATCCAATGCCTCAAAATGATGAGTTTCCATATATCTTTAATACTGGTAGAGGAACAGTCGGACAATGGCATACTCAATCTAGAACAAGAGAAGTGCATTTTGTTGAAGATGTAAGTTTAAAACATGCTTATTGTTATATTCATAGAGAATTAGCTAATAAGCTTGGGGTCAAAGAAGGAGAATGTGTGACCCTTCATTCATGCAATGGACAAAGTGCTGACTTTTATGTAAAAGTGAGTGAAGATGTACAAAAGGACGAAATTTATGCTCCTATTCACTATGTTGAATGTAATAAATTGACACCATCGGTATATGATCCTTATTCAAAAGAACCTTCTTATAAAGGTGCAGTTGTCAATATTGAACGTAAGGAGGGTAATGGTAATGTATAGAATAAAGATTGATAGAAGCAGATGCATAGGCTGTTTAATGTGTGTTACATCTTGTCGTATTTCTCATGATACTGATGATTCAAGAAATAGAGTAGTTATTGATTCACAAACAAAAACAGCTCCAATCTTCTGCAGACATTGTGACTTGCCAGAATGTGCCATTACTTGCATGACAGGAGCAATGCATAAAAACAAAGTAACTGGTTATGTTGAATATGATAGAGATCAATGTGCTCACTGTTTTATGTGTATCATGGCTTGTCCATATGGTGTATTAAAGAGCGATCGAATCAATCATGTTGAAATTATGAAATGCGATATGTGTATTCATCGAAGCGATGATGGAAAAGGAAATCCTATGTGTGTAGAAAAATGTCCTATGCACGCTATAACATTAGAGGAGGTAGAAAAATGAAATATGTAGTTATTGGAGCATCAGCTGCTGGAATCAATGCGGCTGAAAAGTTAAGAGATTTAAATAAAGATGCTCAAATCGTATTAATTTCTACTGATACTCATATTTATTCACGTTGTATTTTATATCATCATTTAAAAGGAATAAGAACTTTAGAAAGATTAAACTTTGCTGGAAATGATTTTATAGAAAGAAACAATATTCAATGGATCAAAGGAGTAAGTGCTACAGGTATTGATACTGATAATAACACAGTATTGTTAGATAATGAAGAAAAAGTAGTTTATGATAAATTATTAATTGCGACTGGATCTCATACCAATTATCCACCTATTCCTGGACTTAGAGAAGGAGAAAATGTTGTAGGATTTAGAAATTTTGATGATGTTGAAGAAATTGAAAAAAGATTGGATGACATTGAAAATATTTTAGTTATGGGTGGAGGACTTGTAGGTATTGATGTTATTGCAGGATTACTTCCTCATCATAAAAATATTTCACTTGCTGAAATGGGACCATATATGCTGCCTATCCAGCTTGATGCTGTAGCTGCTAAAACTTATGAAGATTTGTTTGCGAAGGAAGGATTGAAACAATACTATAATATAGGAGTTCAGCAGTTAGTGATGGATGAAAATAATCATGTTTATGAAGCAATCTTACAAGATGGCACTAAGATTCCAGTTGATTTAGTTATTAATTGTGCAGGGGTAAGAGCTAATGTAGAATTTTTAGCTGATTCAAAGATTGAATGTGATCGTTTTGGTTTATTGTTTGATACTACGGGAAAGACAAATATTGATAATATCTATGGAGCAGGAGATGTAAGTGGAAGAAATCCTATCTGGCCAGTTGCGGTTAAAGAAGGGATGATAGCTGCTTATAATATGTCTGGAATAAAAAAGACAATGAATGATTTCTTTGCTTCTAAGTCTACTATGAATTTCTTAGGTGTACCAACTATGTCTTTAGGTAATGTTAATAAATATGATGATAGTTATAATGTTGAAATTATGCAAGATGAAAAAAATTATAAAAAAATCGTTCATAAAGATGGAGTGATTGTGGGAGCGTTGCTTCAAGGTGATTTATCTTATGCAGGTATTTTAACTCAATTAATACGTGCACAAATTGATGTTTCAAAAGTAAAGAAACCATTGTTTAAGATTGATTATTCTGATTTCTTCCATATCACAGAGAATTTTGAATTTACTTATAACAGGGAGGAAAATGAATGAAAAAATTAAAAGGTTTACCAGTACCTATATTACCAACCTTGGTAGGAGCCTGTACATTAAGTAATGTATATAATAGTAATGGTTTTACTTGGGTACGTCATATTACATTTATCGCTGCAACAATTGTATTGGTACTGTATATTTTGAAAATTATCTGCTATAATGAAACTGTAAGAAACGAATATTCTAATACTGTACCTTGTAGTTTGTATGCTGGTTTTAGTATGTTGTTTATGCTATTAGGTAGTTATTATTTTGATTTTAATAATACTATCGGTAAAGCTATGTGGCTTTTTGGCTTAGCAGTTCATGCTTGTCACATTTTAGTATTTACTTATCGCAATGTTATCAAAGGCTTTGATTGGAATACTTTTGTTCCTAGCTGGTTTGTAACTTATAATGGAATTATGGTTTCTACTGTTATTGGTGGAGTTATGAATGAACCATTAATATGTAAAGTTGTTGTTTATTATGGTATTGCTGTTTTTACAGTAATTATTCCATTCATGCTTTATCGCTTGATTACAAAACCAATTGCTGAAGGGGTATATCATACTCAAGCTATTTTATTAGCACCTAGCAGTTTATGTTTAGTAAGTTATTTAAATATGATTGAAAATCCAAACCCATATATAGTTTACTATTTATATATAGCTGTAGCTTTGGCACTTATTTTCATTATTATTAAATTACCATCATTCTTTTCATTCTCATTTACACCAGCTTTTGCAGGATTAACATTCCCAATGGCTATTGGAATTGTAGCTTCTACTAAGTTCTCTGCTTTTTTAGCAAATCAGGGAATGGAAACTATGTCAAATGTGATAAAAGAAATATCTGGCATACAGTTATACTTTACATCAGGTCTTATTTTCTTTGTTTTACTTAATTTTGTGATTATGTTAAAAAAGAGTTTTAAAAATTAATATTATATCTTCGAGTCTATACGTCTAAGGGAAACTATGATATATAGACCTAGGTTATTTTGGAAACGAGGTAGCCTTCCGTGTTTGAAAAGAAGAGAGTCTAAGATGAATATCATTATTCTCGCTTTTTAGCATGGATAATGATATTTTTTATTTTGGAGGTTAGCGTTATGTATACAAAGCATAAAATAAATGATTTTACAACTCTTATTACAGACCGATATCAAGAAGCTCTGATTTTGATAGAAGGAGAAGAAAGAGCTTTATTAATTGATACTGGAATGGATGATCATAATTTAGCAGAATATGTCAAGAATATAACTGATAAACCAATAGTTGTTGGTTTAACGCATGGGCATATTGATCACATTGGCAGAACTGGTGATTTTAATGAAGTATATATGAATCAATTAGACAAATATGTATATTTGCAGCATATAAATATGGATAGAGGTCATTTTAATGGAAGAGATTTAAATTTCATGAATGTAAATGATATTCATGATATGCCAGATTGCTTTGAATTGGGGAATTTAAAAATACAAGTTCTTAATCTTGAAGGGCATACACCAGGATCAGTTATTTTTATAGATTCAAAAAATAAATGTGTATACACTGGTGATGCTGTTGGATCTGGATGTGGAGTGTGGCTTCAATTACCTGAATCTTTAAATATGAGCTGTTATTTAAAGGCATTAAAAAGAGTTATTAAAAAGTTAGAAGATATGGGTGTTGATGATACATGGAATTTTATTGGTGGACATTATGGACAAGAGCATGAGTCGCTAGTTAGTGATTATAATAAGCTTAATTTTTCACTGGTAAAGGATTTATATGATTTAACTTATAAATTATTAAATAAACAGATAGAATATAAAAAAACTGATGCTATGGCTTTTGATTATAAGCCATATTATGTTTCTTATCAAAAAGCTGAAATGATTATAATAAAGGAAAAAGTGTTATGAAAAAATTTGTAGAATTAGATGAAGCGATTGAATTAATGAAAAATTATAGCTGTTCAATAGAAGAAACTGAATTGATACCTTTAAAAGAAGCTAATGGAAGAATATTGGCTGAAAATATATATGCTTTATTGCCTCAGCCTATCTTTTCTAAAAGTGCTGTTGATGGATATGCTTTAAATTATAAAGATACAATTTCTGCCTCTCAAAGTGCACCTATAAAAATGAGTGTTAAAGAAAACATATATGCTGGAGATTACAGTGATTATGAAATAAAGCACAATGAAGCTGTTAGAATTATGACAGGAGCAAGAGTTCCAAAAAGCTGCAATTGTGTTATTAGATTAGAGGATACGAATGATAGTGATGATTTAGCTATTTATGTTGAAGCTAAAGAAAATCAAAATATCTGTATTCAAGGTGAAGATTTTGAAAAAGGAGAAGAATTACTATCTAAAGATATAAAATTAGATTATATCACTCTAGCAATTATTTCTAGCATCGGAAAAAATGAAGTACTGGTATATAAAAAGCTGAAAATAGCTTTATGTGTAACTGGAGATGAAGTTGTTTTTCCTGGTAGAGAATTAAAACCAGGGAAAATCTATGATAGTAATACAATGCTGATTTCACAAAGATTAAAAGTATTAGGATACGATTGTGATACTTATCATATTCATGATGATATAGAAGAATGTAGAAATACTTTAAGTGATTTAAGTAAGAAATATGATCTGATTATAACAACTGGTGGTGTTTCAGTAGGAAGAAAAGATATTTTGCATGATGCTTTAAAAGAAGAGGAAAAGAAGTTTTGGAAAGTTAGATTAAAGCCAGGAACACCAGCATTGTTTTCTGTAATGAATGAAACACCAATATTGAGTTTATCTGGAAATCCATTTGCTTGTTTAACTACTTTTGAACTTTTAGGAAGAAATCTTATATCATATATGCAAAAAGATGAATTATTAAAACCAGTTTCTACAAAAGCTGTCATGGAAAATTGTTTTAATAAAAAAAGTTCAAGAAGACGTTTTGTAAGAGCAATATATCATCAAGGAAAGGTTCTAATACTTTCAGGAATGCATTCTTCTAATGAACTAAAATCTTTAATAGGATGTAATGCTTTAATTGATATTCCTAATAAAAGTGATGTTTTAAAAGAGAATGATGAAGTGACAGTGTGGCTATTATGAAAATATTGTGTATTTGCGGTTTAAAAAATACTGGAAAAACGACACTAATGAAAGAGATAATAGAAGTTTTATCAAAGCAATACAGAGTTGGCAGTTTAAAACATGATGGGCATGATTTTAATAGTGATGTTAAAGGCAGCGATAGTGATGTTCATCATCGTGCTGGTGCTTCTTCAAGTGCTGTTTTTTCTAAAAATAAATGGCTGATGGTTAAAGATGAAAAACAGACATTGGATGATATGATAGCAAAGTTTGATGTAGATGTTTTATTGATTGAAGGATGTAAGAATTGTAAATATCCTAAAATAGAAATCTTAAGAAAAGGATATAGTGAATATCCTGTTTCAAATCATCCAATTGCAATTGTTAGTGATTTTGATATTCAGCTAAATATTCCTGTATTAAAATCGAAGCAAGAAATTCTAAATTTTATATTAAATTTTATTGAGGACTAGCAATGTCCTTTTTTTTTTTTAAATTTTTTCAAAAAAAAAAAGAAATTTTGCAAAAAAAAGTGAATATATATATAAGGGGTATTTTTCCCCTTAAGAGGTACATATAAATTTAAAGGAGGAAAAAAGAATGAATTGTTTAAAAAAGTTATTAGTATGTTTATTGGTTTGTGCAGTTAGCAGTAGTGTGGTTTTAAAACAAAGTTATGCAGAAGAAGTATTAACGCAAGATGATATTGAAGCTGCAGACGAATACGTAGAAGTGGAAGATGGACAATTAGTTATTAATGATGAAGAAGAATTGATAGAAGAAATTGGTGATGAATCACAAGAATACATAGAAGAGAATTTGGAAATTTGTAATCAGTTGATTGATGAAGGAATTATTGGATTGAAGAAGAATGGTACACTTTATTTATTAGATGATGATAGTTTAACAATACAAGGTGGTAATATTAATAGAACTTCATTGTATTGGTGGGGATTTAATCGTTATAACAGCTATAAGAATACAAATGAAATTATTAAAGAATTTAATAAACAAGCAGCAAATGGTAAGGCAATAAGTAATAGTAAATTTGTTTCTCTAATTGGAATGATGCCTGTTTTTGGAACGCTTATTAAGGCAACAAGTAATGTTTCAGGAATATTAGGTTCAGGATTTTCTTCACTAGCAAGTGCTTATAAGAGCAAGAATAAATCTTATGGAACAATTACAAAAGTATATTGGACGATTGTAGGCAGCAGTATTTCTTCACAGACGAAAAATACAAAATAGGAGATAATATGAAGTGACCTCCCAACTTGCCAAAACGTGGATTACGGTTCAT
>CAZWZD010000024.1:0-10022 GCA_964638235.1 uncultured Erysipelotrichales bacterium | reverse complement strand
AAGCAAAGCTTCAGCATATGTATAAAAAGAATATACTATATATCCTTCCTTTTCTAAATAAGTTCTTACTAAATCATTTAGATTCTTTTCATCATCAATTATATTAATACGATATTTCATATATTCATCACCTCTCTTTAAATATATACAAAATATTGCCACTATTTATGGCAATATTTTGTGATAATATGTGATATTTTCATTATCATCATTAACATATTATAAAAATTTATTTTACTGCATGACCTTTTTCTTTAATCACATTAACAACTTTTAAAACATATTTATGACAGATTGCATCACTCTTTGCTTCTACCATAACTCTTACAACTGGCTCTGTTCCAGATTCTCTTACTAATATCCTTCCTTCTTCTCCTAATTCCTGTTCTACTTCTTTCACTGCCTTTACTACATCTGGATCGTTTTGAGCTTTTGCTTTATCTTTTACTCTAACATTGATTAATAGCTGTGGATATACTTCTATATCTTCTATTAATTCTGACATTGTTTTCTTCTTCTCTATCATTGTTTCCATCACTTTTAATGATGTTAGTATTCCATCTCCTGTTGTCGCATGTTTAGAGAATATAATATGTCCTGATTGTTCTCCTCCAATACAGTGTCCATTCTGTACCATATTCTCATACACGTATTTATCTCCTACTGCTGTCTTTTCATAGTCTATCCCTACTTTGTCCAATGATTTATATAATCCAAAATTGCTCATTACTGTAGTGACTATTGTATTGTTGACTAGCTCGCCTTTTTCTTTCATATATAAGCCACAGATATATAATATCATATCTCCATTAACAACTCTTCCAAATTCATCAACTGCTAAACATCTGTCTGCATCTCCATCATATGCAAATCCTACGTCTAATCCATTTTCTACTACAAACTGCTGCAGTGCTTCGATATGTGTTGATCCGCAGTTTGTATTGATATTAACTCCATCAGGCTGATTATTGATTACATATGTTTTTGCTCCTAAAGCATCAAATACACTCTTTGCAATGGCACTTGATGATCCATTGGCACAATCCAATCCTACTTTCATATCTTTAAATGATCTTGTTGGTATTGTCATTAAATATCCTATATATCGATTTCTTCCCATTGAATAGTCTACTGTTCTTCCAATGTTCTCTTTAACTGCTAGAGGGATTTCTCCTGTTAATCCATCTATATATTTTTCAATTCTATTTTCTACATCAGCTTCCAGCTTATATCCTTTTCCATTGATGATTTTTATTCCGTTATCATAATATGGATTATGTGATGCACTGATCATAATACCGCAATCAAATTCTTCACTTCTTACAACATAAGATACAGATGGTGTTGTTGTAACGTGTAAAAGATAAACATCTGCTCCACTTGCGGTTAAGCCAGCTACTAATGCATATTCAAACATATATGAGCTTCTTCTTGTATCTTTACCAATAACTATTCTAGCTTTATGATTTTGTGAATAATACCATCCTAGATATCTTCCTACACTAAAAGCGTGTTCAACTGTTAAATCTATGTTTGCTTCTCCTCTGAAGCCATCTGTTCCAAAATATTTTCCCATTTTTTAATTCCTTTCTATATTTATAGAGATTTCTTTTGATGATAATAACTCAATATACAAATCATTATCAATCGCAACACTGACTTTAACTTTTTGATTACCTACATCTAAGACATTCACATCTATAGATGCTTGAATATTATCATTAGTTAAAGAATTAACTAGTGACTGGGCACCAGTAACTGATACAGTTGCATAATTACTGTCACCTACAAAAGATACCTTTTTGCCACTAGGTTTATTTAATACCTTTATTGGTATCTTGTCAAACTTTTTCGTTATAGATTTTTCTATTTCTAATGTAACATCGACAGAATCACTCGATAATTTGCTTATTTTTTCATCTTTTTCAATTGGTATTTTACTGATTGATGTTGATGATTTTAAATCGCTAATATCTATTTCACAGCTTACTTCTGAAATATCTTTTAAATTTTCTTCTGTTCCATATATTTCAATAGTACTATATGATAAAGTATAATTTGCTAGAACATATCCATCTGCTACATTTCCAATGAATTTTGGTTTTACTGAAACAGTTTTACTATATGAACTTACACTACATTTAACATGAACAGTACTTGGAGATATTTCAACATCTACTTCATTTCCATTTTCATCATATGCTTTTATTTTTGCATCATCCTCAAAGTCAGTAGTTCTATCAGCTACATCTATGCAAGCTTTAACATTTACTATTTTTGAAAGGGTATCTTTAGCAGCTCTGATTGTTACATTCTTAACAGCTATTTCATCTAAGGTTACAGAATATTGAGTATCTAGTTCATCTTCATTGATGAATTGATAATCTAATTTAAATGTTGATTCTATTTTCTTTACAATACTAATTTTTAAAGAGTTAGGAACAAGCATAACATTTAAGCTTTCTGGAAAGTTTCTTGACTTTAGATTTACTGTATAATCACCAGTAGTATAGCTTGTTACGTCTAGATACACTTCATAATCATTCGCAATTCTAGTAGAATAAATATCTAATGATGGACCTATCAAACCAACTGTAATACTTTCTGGAAGACCTGTAATTTCATAATCGTCATCCAAACCAACTACATTAACTGGTACGTTTTCTAAAGTTGCTCCACTGGTAGGACTAGATAAAAAATCTCCGCCAGATATAGTAAAAAATAGTACTAATGTTAAAATTCCAGATATAACAAGAACATTTTTGTTATTTGACAGCAATTTATCAAAAGCTTTATTAATATAGTTATATATTTTACTAGCTCGATTAATTGTTTTCGTTGTTTTAAGTTCAAAGCTGTCTTTTGATGTACTTTCTTTTTTAGAAGTTGCCTGTTCTTTTTTTACAATTTTTAAAAAGAAATCTGTAGTAGAATCATTAAATTCACTATTCTTTCGATTACGCTTACTCAACAGAATCATCCTCCTTTTCGTCAGATTTAAACCATTGTAGTTCATTAACCAAAGATGCTCGCAATTCTTTTGCTGGAATTTTTCTTAATTCTCCATTAACTGCAAAAGAAATAGTACCTGTTTCCTCACTTACAACTACTGTTAAAGAATCAGTAATTTCACTAATACCTAAAGCGGCTCTATGCCTAGCTCCAAATCTAGGAGATAATTCCTGATTAGTTGGAGGATAGAAAGCTGCTGCACAAACAACACGATCACCTTGAATAATAGTTGCTCCATCATGTAAAGGAGTTCCTTCCCAAAATATTGTTAAAAACAGCTCACTTTTAATATCAGCATTAATCTTTGTTCCCGTATTTATATAATCTAATAAAGATTGGGTTCTTTCAAATGTTATTAATGCTCCTGTCTGCTCTTTAGAAAGAGTTGTAATGGCATTAACCAATTCATCCATTAATCTTTCTTTTTCATCATTGCTTATACTATTTCTGTTTTCTATTTTGGTTTGCCCCATCTTTTCAAGCAATGTTCTAATTTCTGGCTGAAAAATAATAATAATAGCCAAAACACCCCAAGTTATAATGGTATCAACTAAATAATTTAGAGTTGTCAAACCTAGAACACTTGTTATTAATTTTAAAATAAGTATAAACATCACACCTTTAAACAGCTGCATAGTTTTCATGTTTGTTTTAAACATTGAAATTAAATAATATAATATCAGCCATACTGCTGCTAAATCCACAAGCGTTCGTAATACATTTACAATTATTGATAAATCAAATGACAATATAATCACCTACATTTCTTTATTATTATAACAGTTTTATAAACAATTGAAAACGTTAAATATTTTTTGTATAAAAAAAAAGACTTCATTAAGTCTTAATGTGTTTATAACACTTTGACGATATATTTTACCTTTTTACCGTCAATAAACACATTGTTTTTTGTTGGTTCAATTCTAACATTTAATCCTTGTCTAGCATAGTCTTTTTTTACTTTTAATGCTTCTTTTTTTGTAATACAAAGAATAGTCATTATTTCACACCCTTTTAATATTATTTTGTGAACTGTCAATAATATTCTAGTACATATATTTACTAAATTCAATAGTAAATATATGTACTATGTTAATCTAAAAATGGTGATAATAATGTCAAATATGTATTATGTTAAGAAAATACGTGATTTAAGAGAAGACCATGATAAAACTCAAAAGCAAATTGCTGATTATTTACATACAAGTCAAACAATGTATGCTAGATATGAAAGAGGTGCTAATGAATTACCCATTAGACATTTAATTGCACTATGTATATACTATCAAGTTTCTGCTGACTATATTTTAGGTATCCAACTCAAGGATAAAAAGAAATAATCTTTTTGTAACTTATATTTACTTTTCCAAATGCGATTTAGTTTTCATTTTATAAACATGAATCTTTTCTAAAAATTGTATTTTAATAGCTTGAGGATTATCAATAATGATAAATCCTCCTGCTATTTATAACAATTGATTCAATAAGTGTACTGATGCCATAGCATCTTCGCTATAGTAATCAGCTCCTATATCTCTTGCTATATCTTCACTTAACACTGCTCCACCTACCCAAATTGGTACATCACAGCCATCATCATGTAAAGCTTCTATTGTTCTTTTCATATTAACAACAGTTGTTGTCATTAATGCACTTAATCCAATAATCTTAGGCTGATATTTATGGTAAGCTTCGACTACTGCTTCTACTTTGACATCTTTTCCCAAATCGATAACTTGATATCCATAACTTTCTAATACCACTTTCACAATGTTCTTTCCAATGTCATGAATATCTCCTTCGACAGTACACATGAGTACAGGTCCTTTCTTTTCACTTTCGTTTGTTGCGAATGTTTTTTGAACAACTTCAAAGGCTATTTTGGTTGTTGAAGCTGATTGAATAAGCTGAGGTAAAAATATTTTACCTGTTTCATAATCTTTTCCAACTTGATTTAAAGCAGGAACTATGACTTCATTGATTAAAGTTAAGCCTTCTTTATCTTGTAACTCAATTTCTGTTTGTTTTCTTACCTCATCTTTTAGTCCTCTTAATATCATATGATAGAGATCTATTTTCTGATGAGTTTCCTGCTTTATTTGTACATCTTTTTTTACTTGTGTACTGACAACATCATTAGCATGTTTTTCAATATACTGGATACTATCTACATCTTGATTAGTAAGAACATTAAATGCATCTATTACGCTCATCATCTGTTCATCTAATGGATTCATGATAGGTAAATCTAATCCTGCATATAAAGCAGTTGTTAAAAATGTTCTATTTAATAAAGAACGGTTTGGTAATCCAAAAGATACATTTGAAACACCTAAAACTGTATGACAGCCCATTTTTCTTACCATTGTTAATGCTTTTAATGTTTCAATAACTTCTTTTTGCTGAGCAGAAGCAGTTAATGTTAAACAGTCTATGATAATATCTTCTTTTCTGATACCATATTGTGCTGCTTTTTTTACAATTTTCTTTGCTATAGCTAACCTCTCTTCAGCTTTTAGAGGTATACCATCTTCTAAAGTCAAACCAATGACAACTCCACCATATTTTTTGACAATTGGAAAAACAGCCTCCATAACTGAATCCTTTCCATTAACTGAATTTATTAGTGGTTTTCCATTATAGTATCTGCAAGCCATTTCTATAGCTTCACTGGAAGAAGAATCAATTTGTAAAGGCAAAGTTACAACTTCCTGCAATAAAGGAATTACTTTTTTCATAACTTGTGCTTCATCAATACCTGGTAATCCTACATTAACATCCAGTACATCAGCTCCAGCTTGATCTTGCTTGATAGCTTCAATAACTAATTCATCGTATCTTTCTTCTTTTAATGCAAGTTTCATTTTCTTCTTTCCAGTTGGGTTTAACCTTTCACCGCATACTACAACTTGCCCATTAAATACAACTGTTTGTGATGATGAAGATACACAAGTTCTATATGGATTATTTCTAGGAGCAACTAATTGAGGTAAACTTTGTTTCATTGTTGAAATAAATTCTGGAAAAGTTCCACAGCATCCTCCTGCAACACTAATACCTAATTTAGCTAAATGGATCATTTCATTGCTAAAATCTAAAGGAGTAACTTCATAATAAGTTTGTCCATTTTTTAATACAGGCAATCCCGCATTTGGCTGAACAATAACTGGAATATGTGCGTAAGACAGAATTTCTTCAACAATTACTTTTAATTCTTTAGGACCCAGCGAACAGTTAACTCCTAAAGCATCCACGTTCAATCCTTCAACAACATTTACAAAAGTAAGCGTATCAACTCCAGTTAGAGTTCTTCTGTTTGCTTCAAAAGTCATTGTTGTAAAAACAGGTAAATGACTATTTTCTTTTACTGCAAGTATTCCTGCCTTAACTTCATATAAATCACTCATCGTTTCAAACAAAACAGCATCAACTTCATCTTTAACTAATAATATTTGTGAAGCTATAATTTCATAAGCTTCGTCAAACGATAAAGTTCCCATAGGAGCAAGCATTGTTCCAATTGGACCTATATCTAATACTACATAACTATCTTTTTCCCTATGAGTTCTTTTTTGTGCTTCTTTAGCATTTCTCACGGCTACTTTTAACATATCACAATAGCAGTATTTAGATTCTTGCATCTTCAACGGATTACATCCAAAAGTATTGGTTGTGATAAAATCAGCTCCAGCATTCAAGTATTTTTCATGAATAGATATAATTAATTCTGGCTCATCAATATTCAATTCTTCTGGTATGCCACCAGTTTTTAATCCAGCTTCCTGAAGCTGCGTCCCCATTGCTCCATCAAAGAACAATAATTCTTTTTTTAATCTATCCAGCATCTTTTATTTTCCTTTCTCAATGAGCAACTTTCTTTTTTTATGCAGTTGCCACAATGTTTTTTTAAGCTTTGCTTTCCTACTCCAATGAAACCTAGCATTGATTTTTGAGGTAAGAATAAACCACCTTTTGTATATGTTAAACCAATATTTTTGTGAACATCTAAAACCTTTGAAAATGTAACATTTAATGATAGTGGCACATCTCCATATCCAGGAGCGAATCTAAATGTTCTTTTTTCTAAATTGAGTTTTTTTTCATATTCATCCATTAAATATTCTAAATAACTATTTGATATAGCATCCATCACAACAGCTTTTGTCATATCAATTTTTTGAATATATTTTAATCTTCTTTCGAGTGCTATACCTAATGTTCCAGCTAGGATTATAATGGAATGACATCCTTTTAAATACACTTTAGTATCATTAAATTTAATACTAATATTTAACTCAATAATATTGAATTCATCATCTAAATGAAATAATTTATGAGTTGCTTTAAAATAAGAATATCGTTTAACTTCTTTTTCACATTCATCTAACAATGCATAAAAATCATCAGATAATTCTTGTTTTTGATATCCTAAATATTTCAATGCATTTTCTTTAATCATGATTTAGCTCTTTTAATACTGTTGGTATATTTTTAAATATTTGAGCTGCAATCTCTGGTTTATTCATTGTATAAATATGGATACCATCTACACCATTGGTAATTAGATCTATAATTTGTTGAGTTGCATAGTTAATTCCTATTTCTCTCATTGCTTGAGGATATCGATAGTAATTTTCTATCATAGTAGATAAATTATAAGGAATGGATGTTCCACACATTTTTGCTGTTCTTAATAATTGCTTAGCATTGGTAACTGGCATAATTCCGGCAATTATCGGCACATTTATTCCAATTTTTCTAGCTTCTTTTACTAATCTATAATAATAATTATTATCATAGAATATTTGAGTAATTAAATACTCGGCTCCTGCATCTACTTTTTGTTTTAAAGCCTTTAAATCATCTTCAAAACATTCTGCTTCGCTGTGAACTTCAGGATAGCAGGCACCTGAAAGACAGAACTGTCCTGGAAATTCTTTTGTGATTAGTTCATCAAGTTCTTTTGCATAATGAAATTCTAAGTTTTCTGAATTGAATGAAGGATTTTTTGGATAATCTCCTCTTAATGCAAGAATATTTTCAATATTGTGTTCTTTTAATTGCTGGCACGTTTTTATGACTTCTTCTTTAGTAGAAGATATACATGTCAAATGAGCAACTGCTTCAATACCATACTTGCTCTTGATTGTTGAAGCAATTTCTACAGTTTTCCCTTTTGTAGAACCTCCAGCTCCATATGTAACACTAATAAAATCTGGATTTAATTTAGCCAATTCATCAATAGTATAATATATAGAAGAAATATCTCCTTCTTTATTTTTGGGTGGAAACACCTCAAAAGATATAGTAGCTTTTGTTTTTAATATTTCTGAAATTTTCATATTTTCCTTTCCTTTTTTCAAATATTATACTTTATTTTTTAAAAAGTAAAGTTATTTCATAGTAATTTTATAGGCTTACTTTATTAATTCACTTCGTTCTTTGATTTTCTTTTCTACTCTTTCTTTCTCTGTTCCTTCTAATATAGTAGGCTGATAATTATTTGTGTTTTGAGATGATGAGATTGAACAAGGTATGACTTGTGAAGATTCGCTTACAAGTTCATCATCTTCAAAATTAAAAGTATGCTGATATATCATAGAATCTTTGTCTGCTGGGTTTTTATTTCCACCAAAACAGAAATTACCTAAACTATATACTATATTTTTCCCATTGTATGTTTCTATTCCTTGTACAACATGAGGATGTGATCCAATAACTAAATCTACACCATTATCTATCCATTCTTTCGCTAATGCTCTTTGAGATGACATTGGAGCTGCATCTCTTTCAATACCCCAATGAACATATAAAATAATTATATCAGTTTGATCTTTTAACTCGCTCATAAGCTGCTTTGTAAGAGAACCGTATTCTTGAGGAAATGATAATCCAATAAAACCAATTTTCTTTCCTTTTATTTCTTTTATGCAAGAAAGACTATAGCCAAAATAATCTATATTAACTTGATCTAAATTATCTTTAGTATCATTAAATCCCTGATCATAATAATCTTGAGAGTGATTATTTGCGAGTGTTACAACTTCAATACTTCCATCTACTAATATATTACGATATTGGGGATCACCTTTAAAGGCAAATGTTTTTATTTGATATTTTTCTGCAGTTGTTAATGGTCCTTCTAAGTTAGCAATTGTAAGATCATCTTTTTCAAAGACAGATTTAACATTTTTTAAAAAATAGCTTGTATCACCACCAAGGTTTTTATATTTTTGATTAAATGAACCATCGTATCCTTGTCCAACGTAATTTCCTAAAGTAATATCTCCTGCAAAAGATAAAGTGATTGATGTTTTTTCAACTTCTTTTGTTTCTTCTGTAACTGCTTCTTCTTTATTTATATTTTCTTCTTCTTTTTTTGAAGAACATCCCATTACTATAGTTAATGATAAAATAATTAATATTTTTGTAATTTTTTTAAACATAATTTCCCTTCTTTCCCTAATGGTATTATACAAGAAAAAAGATTTAATAACAATAATTGTAAAAATTAATATTAATGTTAGTTTTTTGCTTAATAATATGCTAGAATAAAGACGTATTATAGAACAGGAAGGAGAAATATTATGAAAATATTATTATGTTGCTTAGCTGGAGTTACTTCTACTTTATTCTCAACTAAGTTAAAGGAGGCTGCTGCAAGAAACCGTGTGGAAGCTACTGTATGGAGTGCTAGTGAACACGCAGTTGAATATTCAGTTGAATTAGCTGATGTTATTTTAGTTGAACCACAATTAGCAGGATCTGCTGAAAGAATTAAAGAAATTGCTGGTGATAAACCAGTTATTGTGATTAAAGAAGAAGATTTTGTTAACTTTAATGCAATGAAGATTTTTAAAGATGCATATGATGCAGTAAATAAATAATTAAAGGACTGTTGACAGTTGTCAGCAGTTTTTTATTGTGATTTTTTGCTTTAAGATTTTCATGTTTCATGTCAAGCAATTTTGAAAATGTCTTAAAATTTTTTAAACATTAGCACCGGAATT
>CAZWZD010000023.1:0-10354 GCA_964638235.1 uncultured Erysipelotrichales bacterium | reverse complement strand
ATAAGGAAGAATAGAATCAATGATATATTTAGAAAATAATGGTAATTTATCATTTGGTATAGTAAGTGTATTGTTTCCTAAATATGATAACAGTGGACAAAGGGCCCCGCTGCATGGTTTAGAATATCTATTTAAAGTAATATAGTCAAAATAGTAAATATATTGTTTTCCAATGATTGTTATACCTTCAGGTTCTTTGAATTTGATAACTGTATAATCATCATCTTTTTTAATTTCCAAAGCTAAATTTTTTAAATCAATAGTCGTAAAATTAATATTAATATCTAAATTATCAAAATGGCTTAAAAAGAAATCGTCGATATTATCTTGTGTGATTTTTAAAGTGCGTTCATCATCAAGATGAGTATGAAAATATTCTTTTATAAAACTAATTTGTTTTAAAGATGAATAATCAAAATCTTCTTCATTATGATTGGTTGTTAATCCTACACCATAAACCACTGTTTTATTTGTTTTGATATTTTCAACCAATGCAGGAATACTTTTAATTGCATAACTTCTTTGACCTGCTATTTTGTAAGAAAGATATAAGCGGTCAAAATTATTTTTTACCTCAGGAATTAAACGAATGTTTTTATCTAAAGGTAGATGTTTGGTTTTATCATATTCTTTATAATGATCTATTAGATGAGCAGTTTTTAAAGCCTGGTTTTTTAAGTATTTTTCTTCTTGTTTACTTTGTATTTCTTGTATTTTTTCTAAATAATTGCCTTTTTGATTATAAGAATATGGTATTTCACTTGATTCAAGTCCGTAGAATTTTAAAAGTAAAGCACCGATATGTCCACAAGCCAATTCATTTTGCGTAGCATACTGACAATCACAGCTAAATTCTAAGATATTGCCACTAGTATCTACTTGGATAGTAGCAGTATGTGCTTTATTATTGACTACTGTTCCAACAATTTGATAAATTTGTCCTTCTTTTATAACAGACATATTATGAATAGCATTTTGTTGAAATAATGCATGAGCACTTTTCCAATTAGGCTCATTAAAATATTTATTGATTTCATCGTCTTTTATATACACTTGCATCACTCCTATTTAACTATTATAACATTAAAGGATAGTATAATTAAATATTTTTAAAAATTTTACTTTAAAAATTGAATTAAAATTAATTTGAAGTACAAAAAATAAAATAACAGTAGTAAAATTCTAAAATTAATTTTATACTTATAGTAAGGGAAAATAGTGCATACTTATATTTCTGCTTATAAAAAGGAGTGATTAAACATGGCAGTAAAAAAAGTAAAAACTGATACAGCAGTTGAAGAAAAAGTTGAAAAACCTAAAGCAAAGAAAACGACAGCAAAAGCAGCTAAAAAAACAACAGAAACAGTAAAAGCAAAAAAGACAACAAAAAAAGCAACTCGAGTGACTCAAAAGAAAGCTGCTGAACCAAAAGCAAAAAGGACTACTAAAAAGAAAATAGATAAAGTAGAACCAGAAGTACTTGAAACAAAAGAAGAAGTGAAAATTGAAGAACCTAAAGTAGAAGAAGTTAAGAAAGCAAAAGAAGAACCTAAGATGGAAGAAACAAAGGAAGAAATGAAAGTGGAAGAAACTAAAGAAGAATCTGTAGTAGAAGAAATTAAAGAAGAACCAGTTTATCAAGAACCAACTACACCTAGAAAAAGTGTTGCATTTATTGGTTCAGAATGTTATCCATTTGTTAAAACTGGTGGATTAGGAGATGTTATGTATGCATTGCCTAAAGCACTTGTTAAACAAAATTGTGATGTAAAGGTTATTCTTCCTAGATATAAATGTATACCATGGCAATATCAAGAAAAAATGATTTATAGAGGATCGTTTGATATGGAATTATGTTCAGATGGCAGATCTTTTTATGTAGGTATTATGGAATATGTCTGGGATGGTGTTGTTTATGATTTTATTGATAATGAGGAATTTTTCAGTGAAGGAAATCCATATACTTCAATAGTAGGAGATATTCCTAAATATTGTTATTTTGCAAAAGCAGCATTAGCAGCATTGAATTATATGAACTGGATTCCAGATATTATCCATTGTCATGATTGGCAAGCTGGTTTAGTTCCTGTATATTTAAGAACTTTATTTGAAAATACACCAGTTTCTAGAGCAAAGTCAATTTTGACAATTCATAATTTAAGATTCCAAGGTATTTATAATATTCCAACAATTCAATACTGGTCTGGATTGCCAGATTATGTATTTAATAAAGATGCTTTGAAACAAGGATATGAAGATGCTAATATGTTAAAAGGTGGTTTAACATATTGCAATATGATTACAACTGTAAGTCGCACTTATGCTGGAGAAATTCAAACAGAATATTATGGTGAAAAATTACATGAACATTTAAAATATCATTCAGGTAAATTAAGAGGAATCGTTAATGGTATTGATGTTGATATTTGGAACACATATACTGATTCAAGATTAGCTGTTAATTATGATATTACGAATGTTTTGGATAAGAAAAAAGAAAACAAACGAGCATTACAAGAAGAATTAGGATTAGTGCAAGATGATCATAAGTTTGTTATCGGTTTAATTTCTCGTTTAACTGATCAAAAAGGATTAGATTTAGTGAATGCAATTATTCCTCAAGTTATGGATGAACATACACAAATCGTGGTGTTAGGTACAGGTGATGCAGTTTATGAAGATTCATTTAGATATTATGAAAATGCATATAAAGGAAATGTATGTTCAAATATTATGTATGATGAAACAAGAGCACATAAAATTTATGCTGGAGCTGATGCTTTATTAGTTCCTTCACAATTTGAACCTTGTGGATTAACACAATTGATTGCTATGCATTATGGTACTATCCCAATTGTTCGTGAAACAGGTGGTTTAAAAGATACTGTTGAACCTTATAATGAATATACAAATTGGGGTAATGGTTTTACTTTTGATAATTATGATGCAGGTTTATTATTAGATGCTATCAATAGAGCAAAAACATTATATTTTACAAATCGCTGGTGTTTTGATGAAATGGTTCAAAGAGATATGGATAAAGATGTTTCTTGGGAAAATTCAGCAAAACAATATAAAGATTTATATGATGAATTATGCTGGTAATAATTTATATGAATGATGAAAAGGTTAGGGTAACTCCTTAACCTTTTTGAATGAAAAAATAATGATGACATAAACCGTTTTAATTGGTTCATTTTTACCTATTTATGTTAAAATATACTGAGAGAAAGGTGAGAAGAATGTTATTTACATATAGACAGATTGCAGCATTAAATGAAACAGAAACATATATTTATCAGTTTGTGATAAAAAATATTCCTCAAGTCATTAAAATGAGTGTAAGAGATTTAGCTGATGCAACTCATGTTTCTACAGCGACAATAGTAAGATTTTGTCAAAAATTAGAGTGTCAGGGTTTTGTTGAATTTAAAACTAAATTAAAATTGTTTAATGAAGGCTTAATGTTACCTGATGTTGATGATGAAATAGATGTTATATCTGAATTTTTTAATTATGCAAGAAGTGATGATTTTAAAAATGCCATTAAACAATTTGTAGAATATGTTCAAGAAGCACAATCTATTACTTTTTTAGGAATTGGAACAAGCGGTTTATTAGGTAAATATGGAGCAAGATATTTTTCTAATATTGGATATTATAGTCAAGGGATAGATGATCCGTATTATCCACCGCCAGTTAATGATAATAGTAGTCATTTATTGATTGTATTAAGTGAAAGAGGAGAAACAAGAGAAGTTATTGATCAATTAAAAATGTATCAAAGTACACATACAAAAATTGTTTCTATTGTAAATAAACCGGGAACAACTATTGGGAATATGAGTGATTTATGTATCAATTATTATATTAAAGATATTATATTGCCACAAACTTACAATATTTCTACGCAAATACCAGTTCTTTATATTATTGAAAGAGTAACAAGGGAACTTCAAAATAGTCAAAAGAAGTCTTTGCCACTTAAATTTTCAAGTCGTAATTTATAGAAAACTAACAAACTGTTTTGTTAGTTTTTTTTGTTACAGAAAATGTAACAAGTTACATAAAAGCTTTGATTTATTCAAATATTTTTTTAATTATGTTAATTTATGGGTGTAATGTAAACGCATTCCTGAAATGTAAATAATAATCTTGCGCACGATGTTTTATTTACATTTTGAGTGTGAGCACTTTGATAGAAAAGATGGCCACTTTTCTACAAAGTGAGAATTTATGAATGTAATACATAAATATAAAGAAAGGGAAACAAAAACATGATAAAAGAGTTTTGGAAAAAGATAACAGCTTCCATTTTGACATTAGCGATGATGCTATCGATGATGATTGTTGTACCAGTACAGGCTGTAAATAATGCATTAGAATTTGATTCTGGTAAAACATATGCAGTTGTATTTGATGGAAAAGCAATTAATATTAAAGCAGTAGGCTGGCAAACACATACAACAGTTGATGGTGAGTATATAGAAGATGGTAATAAGATTGCTAACCAATCATTGTTAAAGTTTACACCGTTAGAAAATCAATCTGGATTATCTACGGATGAAGTAAAGGTTAAAATTGAATATGTTGGCATTGAAGGTGAAACATATCCAATAAGAACAGAAGGTGGAAATGTATTTGTATTTGCAGATAGTGATAAACGACAAGATGCGTGTGACTATATTATTAAAAAAACAGGTGAAAATGTAGGTACAATTCAAGATGCGACAAAGAATTATTATTTTTCGATTAAAGATAATGGAGAAATTGAAAGAGTAGCAGATAGTAATAAAGCTACAGAGTTTACTTTTATTGAAAATCCGGCAGTAGTTGATTTTACTGTATATATAGAACATAAAGCCACTGGTAAATATGTTAAAGCTAATGGTGTGGATCAGGCTTTAACAGTTGATGGTGAAGAAACTGATGGAATCATTGGTGATGATTTAAGATGGACTCCTGTTTGGGGAGATTGGAATGGACAAAGCGTTACATTTAATTCAAAAGCTACACCAGATAGTCGCTGGCGTGGTGGAAGTACAGAAGAAGTTTTACAAATTAGCGGAAGTGCACATGGTGGTTGGGAATCTATTAGAGTAGTTCCTAACGGTAATGGTACTGTTTCATTCAAAGATACTGCAGATGGAAAGTTCTTTACGGTAAAAGATAACAAAATTGTTAAAACTGATAGTACAGAAAGCAGTAATGAAAATGGTGAATTTATTATTCATACTGTAACTGCTCCTGATGCAGTAGAAAATGTAAAAGCTTCTAAAATTGAAGATACTGAATTTACAGTTTCATGGGATGCTTTAACTACAAATACTTTTTATACAGGATATAAAGTAGTTGCTGAACCTGCAGCTACAAGCGGTAAGGATACAATTACTTCTGATGAAACTACTAATACTTCAATTAAATTAGAAGGTTTAGAAAAAGGAACAGAATATAACGTTAAAGTTTTAACAGTAAATGCTGATGCTCCAAATGGAGAAAGTGAAAGTATTACTGTACAAACTAAAAATGGACCTCGTCCAGTGCAAGCAACTGGATTAAAAGTTAGTGAAATTGATGGAAATATCAAAGTCGAATGGAATAGTGTTAAAAATTCTACAAGCTATGATGTATATCGTGCAGAAAGTGCATTTGCAGAATATAAAAAAATAGCTTCAGATGTAACATCAACTAACTATATTGATGAAGAATTAAATGAAAAAGGTAAATACTATAATTACTATAAAGTAGTTGCTAAAAATGAAAATGGAGATTCAGATATTTCTGATGATTACGCTTCGTTAGAAACAGAAATGTTTGGTGAAAATATTTTCATATTTGCAGATACAGATGATTTTGCAAAAATCAATGAAATTACTAAAGAAATTTTTAAAAGACAAAATAGTTATACAAACGATGCACAATTTAATGAAAATAGATATGCAATCTACTTTAAACCAGGAAATTATGTGAATTTGGATTGTATATCAGTAGGTTTTTATACTCATATTGGAGGTTTAGGGAAAACTCCTTATGACGTTAAATTAAATAACATCGAAGTTCCAGCTTATTTAGATGGAAATCCATCAGCACCTAATTCTGGATATGATTTTTGGGCTGATGATGGAGCTGGAGGAGTTTGGAGAAATGCAACTTGTAATTTCTGGCGTTCAGCAGAAAATTTATCAGTAGTTGGTACAGGAGATGCAACAAATGTACCAGAAATTATTGAAGATAACGGAACACAACCTGGATTAAGTAATTGGAAACCAAGTTACTTCAATTGGTCCGTTGCTCAAGCAGCACCATTAAGAAGAATTTATTCTACTAGAAATGTAAGTTATGATTATTCATATGGTTGGGCATCTGGTGGATATACAGCAGATTGCTATTTTACTGGTGATGCACAGACTTCATCTGGACAACAATATTTTACAAGAAATTCTGTTGTTGAAGGAAATGCTACTGGAACAACTTTAAATAACTTTAATATGGGTGTTGTATCAAACAGCTTACCTAATTCTACTAATGGTGGTGTAGAATTATTAGAAAAAAATGGATATTCTAACTGGTCTGTTGGCGATGAAGGTGGAAGTCAACAAGTTATTACAAGTGTGACAAAAACACCAGAAGTAAAAGAAAAACCATTCTTATTTATTGATGATGATGGCAAATATAAAATTTTTGTTCCTTCTGTCAGAGAAAATTCAACTGGTATAAGTTGGGGTGAAGGAAAAGCAAATGATGGCATGGGTGAAGGAACTATCATATCATTGGATGAATTTTATGTTGCTAAAGAAGGAGATACTGCTGAAACAATTAATGAACAATTAGAAAATGGTAAAAATATTTTCTTCACACCGGGAGTATATAATGCTGAAGAAGTAATTAAAGTTAATAATAAAAATACAATTTTATTAGGAACTGGAATGGCTTCAATTATTCCTACAAATGAAGAAGGTGCAATGAAAGTTGCAGATGTTGATGGTGTAACTGTATCAGGATTGATTTTTGATGCTGGTTCTCATTCAAAATATTTATTAACTGTTGGGGAAACTGATAAACACACTGACCATAGTGATAATCCAACATTATTACAAGACTTATTCTTCCGTGTAGGAGGAACAACAAGCAAATTAACTAAAGCTGATGATGCTTTGATTATTAATAGTGATGATACTTTATGTGATCATTTCTGGATTTGGCGTGCTGATCATGGTGCAGGTGTTAAGTGGTATGGAAATGAATCAAAACATGGATTAATAGTTAATGGTGATGATGTTACTTGTTATGCATTATTCAATGAACATTTCCAAGAATATGATACATTATGGAATGGTGAAAATGGTGCAACTTATTTCTATCAAAATGAAAAATGTTATGATCCTATTTCTCAAGATGCTTGGATGAGTCATAATGGTACAGTAAATGGTTATGCTGCTTATAAAGTAGCTAATAATGTAGAAAATCATTATGCAGTTGGATTAGGTATTTATAATGTATTTATCTATACTGGTGAGTCTTATGATGCTTCAGAAGTACAAATTCAAATGGATAATGCCATTGAAGTTCCTAATGCTGAAGGCGTTATTGTAGAAAATGCTTGTATACAAACTTTCGCTAATGAAGATGGTGTATTACAAAAATTCAATCATATTATTAATGGTGTAGGTGATAGCGTAAGCAGTGGAAAAGATAAGTCAACTGGAGAAGTTGGTGAAGGTTGGTCAAGAAAATTCTTGATTAGTTACCAAAATGGAACTGCAGTTGTTGGAAAAGAAACGATTATTGTTCCTGGAAATACTCAATTCCAAGCAAGACCTTCAGGTACATCTCCAAAAGATTGGGATTATGATGATAGAAGTAAATATTTAGGTGTAGAAACAATATATGACGTTAAACAATTAGGTGAAGAAATTGACGCAAATACTTTACAAGAATTAGAAAATTTAGTTAATGAAAATTTAAATTCAGATGAATATACACCAAGTTCTTGGAAAGAATATGCAAATGTTTTAAATAATGCAAAAGAGCTTATTACCGAAGACTATTTAAAATATGAAGCTAAACAAATTGATGTTACTCTTGCAATTGTTGCATTAACAAATGCAAAAAATAGTTTAGTAAAATTAGCAGATAAAACTGCTTTACAAGATGAATATGATGAAGATTCTAAGTTAAAAGAAGAAGATTATACATCTGAATCATGGACTCTATTTGCTGAAACATTAGATAATGCAAATCAAGTTTTAAATAATGTTGATGCAACTCAAGATGACGTTGATAATGCATTAGCTGCTTTAACAAAGGCAAAAGCAGGATTAACTCAAAAAGAAGAATCAACTAATCCAAATGAAGGAAATGATAAACCATCTCATCCAGATAATGGAAATAGTAATTCTGGTGATAAGACAAATGATTCATCAAAAGGAAATGGTAATACAAATACTGACTCTAAAACACAAAATACTCAAAAGAATGCAAAAACAGGAGATGATAGTGCGATTGCTTTATTTGCAACATTAAGCTTATTATCTGCCGGTACATTTACAGTATTGAGAAGAAGACGTGAAAATTAAAAAAATAGCGGTAGCACTTGTAAGTGCTACCCTCATGTTTATACCTACAAAAGTATATGGTGAAGATAGAGTCGAAAGTAAGTTTGATGATTGGAAAACAACAGCCATTATTTCACCAGAAAGTAGTGAATTAAAGCCTGCAGGTCCAATTGAAGTCGAATTTAAACAATTTAATTTAGAAAATATTGAAATTGATCATTATGATATATATTTAGATGAAGGAGATAATCCACAAGATACTATAGACGTAAGTGATGATGAAACACTTGTTGGTGAAATATATACTACTGAAGTTGCTGTTCACACTTTACAAGTTGTTGCAGTAACAGATGATAACTATGAAATTAGCTCTAATGTACGTAAGTTTTTAGTTTCTAAAAAAGGATTAAATGTGGATGATAAAGCAGTATTAAGTACAATTCAAGATATGAATGAATAATGGTACTATAATTGGGGAACAGATGAATCAAAAAATGTATCTGGTAATAAAGAATTTGTACCTATGATTTGGGGTAAGTATACATTAGATTGGTTACAAAGTGAAGATGTGCAGAATTATTCAACGATTTTAGGATTTAATGAACCAGATTTAGAAAGTCAATCAAATTTATCAGTTCAAGAAGCAGCGAAATATCAAAATCAGTTTACAGATACAGGATTAAGAGTTGGCTCAGCAGTTACAGTATATCCTAACAATGGATGGTATCAAGAATATGCTGAAACAATAAATATGGATGATATTGATTTTATTCCTGTACATATTTATTATGATTATGCAGGTAAAGGTATGGCTGAAGTTTTTCTTGAAGCAATAGATGCTGCATATGAAAAATATCATAAACCGATTTGGGTAACTGAATATGGTGTTGCTAATCAATGGTTATATGGAACATATTATTCAAATGAAAGTTTGAAAGATATTAAACAATATATGATAGATACTATTCAAGGATTAGAAGAACGTGATTATGTCGAAAGATATACTTGGTTTAATTTTGGTTTAGATAGCGAAACTGGTGGAAAAACTGCTTTATATAATCAAAATACTGGAGAGCTTACAGATTTGGGGGAATTATATGCATCTCTAGGAAATCCTGATGTAGAAGGCACTAATTTAGCTGATGAATATGTTGAAGATAGTGCTTATTATAAAGATTTGGATAATTTAATTATCGAGGTTGAAAAAACGATTAATAATTTGAATGATCAAGATATAATGATTGATACATTAAAAAATACTTTAAATGAAGCTAAAAATATTGATCGTAACTTAGGATCATTTGATCAACATATTATTGATCAAATAACAGAAAATTTAAAAGTAGAATATGAAAAAACAAAAGAAGAATTAGCTGGAAATGATAATTCGTTGGATTCAAATGACAATATTGATAATAATGTAGATAAGATAGAAGGTAACTTGAATAATACTACTGATTCATCAAATGTAGTTACAAATGATAATGATACTGTTAAATCATCAATTGTAAATACTGGTGATGAAATACAAATAATGAATTATTTATTATTGTTAATAATATCATTTTATGGAATGTTGTTTTATAGTAAAAAGCTTTTGTAATTCATTTTGAATAGTCATTATATATCTCTTCCTTGCAGGGACTTTAATAAAATAAAAAGTCCTAAATAAAAAGAACAATGTTTACAGTATAATACTGATAGACATTGTTTTTTTGTGGGCGGAAATGATGATTAACTGTAAATAATGAAAACTTATCAGACTATGCTTTTTAGAAGTATTGAAAAGTATGATAAGT
>CAZWZD010000022.1:0-10563 GCA_964638235.1 uncultured Erysipelotrichales bacterium | reverse complement strand
TACCCATCCAACTGGAAGTATCAAAATGTATGATCTTGCAAAAAGATTATTCCCTAAAGATGTGATAATCACAAGAAATTCAATCTAATATTCCATTTTGGAATAGTTTACTTATAAAGTTGAATTGTTGCAAAGAATGTATTTTGTTAAAATATAGATAGAAAAGAGGTAGATAATAATGAGTAAAGTTAATGATTTGCGTTCAGCATTAGAATTATTGAAATCTATTGATGGACAATTAGTAGAAACTGATGTAGAAGTTGATTCAATGGGTGAGATTTCTGGAGTTTATCGCCATGTTGGAGCAGGTGGAACAGTTCAAAGACCTACCCAAGAAGGTCCAGCTATGATTTTTAATAATGTTAAAGGTCATAAAGATGCAAGAGTTGTTATTGGATTGCTTGCAAGCAGAAAAAGAGTAGGGTATTTATTAGATTGTAAACCTGATCGTTTAGGATTCTTGTTGAAAGATTCTGTGAATAATCCAATTCCACCAGTAGTTATAGAAAACGAAAAAGCAAAATGCCAGGAGATTAAATATTATGCAGATGATCCAGATTTTGACATTAGAAAACTAGTACCAGCACCAACAAACACATTAGAAGATGCTGGACCATATATTACCCTTGGGATGTGCTATGCATCTAATCCTGAAACAGGAGAATCAGATGTAACAATCCATCGTATGTGTTTTCAATCAAAAGATGAAATATCTATATTTTTACAGCCAGGAGCAAGACACATTGGCTATTTTAGAGAATTAGCTGAAGCCAAAGGAGAACCATTACCAATTTCTATCAGTATTGGTGTTGATCCAGCGATTGAAATTGGTTCATGTTTTGAAGCACCAACTACACCATTAGGATATGATGAATTACAAATCGCTGGTGCTATAAGAAAAGAACCTGTTGAATTAGTACAATGTTTAACAATCAATGAAAGAGCCATCGCTAATGCTGAATATGTTATTGAAGGAGAAATATTGCCATTTAAACGTGTTAGAGAAGATCAAAATTCAAATACTGGAAAAGCGATGCCAGAATTCCCAGGATATTGTGGACCAGCAAATCCTCAATTACCGATTATTAAAGTAAAAGCTGTAACAACTAGAAAAAATCCAATCATGCAAACATGTATTGGTCCTAGTGAAGAACACGTATCTATGGCTGGTATTCCAACTGAGGCAAGCATTCTAACGATGGTAGAAAAAGCAATGCCAAATAAATTATTAAATGTTTACTGTGCTTCAAGTGGAGGAGGAAAATATATTGCGATTATGCAATTTAAGAAGTCAGTTCCATCTGATGAAGGTAGACAAAGACAGGCTGCTTTACTTGCTTTTAGTGCATTTGCAGAGTTAAAACATGTTTTTATTGTTGATGAAGATGTTGATCCATTTGATATCAAAGATGTTATGTGGGCAATGACTACAAGATTCCAGGCAGATTTAGATTTAATTACAATCCCAGGAGTTCAATGTCATCCATTAGATCCATCTAATCAGCCTGAATACTCTTCACATATTCGTGCCAGTGGTGTAGCTTGCAAGGCAATATTTGATTGTACTGTTCCATTTGATCAAAAAGATAGATTTGAAAGAGCTAAGTTTATGGATGTAGATCCAGCACATTTTCTACCTGATATGTTTAAAGAGGAATTATGAAAAGAATAGTAGTTGGAATTTCTGGAGCAAGTGGCATGCCACTTGCCTTCAGATTATTAAAAGAACTTAAAAAATGTGATGTTGAAATACATTTAGTTATTAGCTATGGTGCAGAACTAACGATTAAACAGGAATGCAAACAAACATTAGAAGATTTTAAAGCTTTAGCTGATTATGTATATGATAATCATAATATTGGTGCTTCAATTGCGAGTGGAACATTTGAAACAGATGGAATGATTATCATTCCTTGTTCAATGAAAACAGTTGCCGGAATAAGATGTGGTTTTTCTGATAATCTACTTTTAAGAGCAAGTGATGTTATGATTAAGGAACATCGAAAATTAGTTTTAGTAGCTAGAGAAACACCTTTATCACCTATTCATTTAGATAATCTTTCTTATTTATCAAAGTTATCTAATGTTATTATTTTGCCTCCAATGTTAACATATTATCAGCTTCCATCTTCTATTGAAGATATGGAAATACATATTGTTGGAAAAATACTATCTTTGTTTGATATTCATCTTGAAGGTTTTAAACAATGGAAATGAGTCATAATGACTCATTTTATAAAATCTATAAATTGTTGTACAGCTTGATTATTCTTTTTATAATATAAACACATATTACACTCAATAGGTTTATCAAATGATATAATATTAACTTTTGATAAGTGAAAAGAATGAAGTGATGTTTTAGCAATCAAGGCAACACCATCATTATCTCCAGCCAATGAAAGAATAGTTTCAATTCTGCCAAATCTGCTTATATTTGGTTCAAAATCATGATTTTTACAAGTTTCTATACATATTTGAGAAATACTTGTATATTTTGGTGGAAGAAAAATTGAATAATCTTGTAATTGATCGATTGTAATTGTTTGATATTGATTTAATGGATGTTCTTTAGAAACAACTGCTACAATTTCATCCTTAAATAATAATCTTTTCTTATATGCTTTAGATTGATAATTATCTCTTAAAATATAAATATCATCTTTAAAATCTAAATCTCTTTCTTCTATTTCATTAACAATTAAATGAATATGAGGATAAAGCTTAGAAAATTCTTTGATCTTTAAATTATAATCAATCGGTAACATTGATAGCTTAATTGTATTATTAATATGATTTTTGATTGTTTGTACATGAAAAATCATTTGATCATAATCGTTTAATAATTGCTGAACATCTTGCAGCAATTCTTTTCCTTCAACAGTAAGTCTAGGTTTGCGATATGTTCGATCAAAAAGTTTAAGTTGCAGTTCGTCTTCTAATTTAGCTATTTGTTTAGATAATGCAGATTGGGTAATATTCATATTAAAAGCTGCATTTGAGAATGTTTCATATTGATAGATTGCGTAAAAGTATTGTAATTGTTCTATAGTCATGCTGATCACCAAAAAAATTATAACATATAAAAGGAAGTGATGTCATGAGAGATATAAAAATAAAAAGAAATATAATGATTTTAGGTAAAGATATTGTAATAACAGTTGAAAATGAGAATGGACATATTGGTTCGGTTGTGATTGGTGAGCCTTATTTAAAGGATAGGACAACTCATGTTACAATGAGTACATATAATCGTTTAAGTCACAAAGATGATATTATAGCAAGAATGTATGTTCAGGAATTGGTTTTAAAATATCATTGTGTTGTTACATGTGTTTGTGGAATACATTTGGATAATATTACAGAAGAAGAAATCAATGAAATTATAAACTGGGTAAAAAGAGATATAGAGGAAATAAAACATGAAAACATTAAAATTAGACAAAAATAATTATCAAATAAAAGAATGTGAATATCAGGGGTATAGAGTTCAATATCGTTCTTTTGAAAATAATGAATACGTGCTTAATCCAAAACATGATATTCAAAAGATAAATGTATATATACCAGAAGGATACTATCATGGTGAAATCATCAATGGCTATACAAAAGATACTGCTCCTATTTTAGTCCCTAATGGAGTTGGTGGTTATATGCCAGGAGCATTATTATATCCTGATGAAAAACCAATTATTTCAAAAGCATTGTTAAATGGATATGTAGTTGTTAGTGCTGGTATAAGAGGAAGAGGATTAAAAGCAAACAATGAGTATGTTGGAACTGCTCCTGCATGCATTGTTGATTATAAAGCTGTTATACGCTATATAAGAGAAAATAAAGATGTAATATTAGGAGATAGTGAAAAAATAATTTCTAATGGAACAAGTGCAGGAGGAGCATTATCTATCTTACTGGCAGCAACGGGAAATCATCCTGATTATGAAGATGAATTAATACAATTAGGAGCTGCTTTACAAAGAGATGATATTTTTATGGCATCAATTTATTGTCCAATTACAAATCTTGATCATGCTGATATTGCGTATGAATGGGAATTTAATGATTTGCATGAATACTGTTTTACAAGAAAAAAAGTAACATCAGATACTTTAAGAAAAGATTTGACACAAGAAGAAATAAATTTGTCATTATTACTGAAGCAGAATTTCAATGAATATTTGCAAGATATTGGAATATCTGTACAAGAATTAAAAAATTATATCACTTTAAAAGTGATAGAAAGTGCTAATAAATATATTAGTTTAGGAAATAGTATTGATTGCGATTGGCTGACAATCGAAAATAATCAAGTAGTTGCTTTAGATTGGAATAAGTATATTGAATATCGTACTCGCATGAAACGTGTTCCTTCTTTTGATAGTCTGGATATCAATACTCCTGAAAATGAATTATTTGGATATCAACATTTTACAGATTTTAGTTATAAATATTCTCATGTTCATGGAAATCTGGCAGATAAAAATATTGTCAAATTAATGAATCCAATGTATTATATACATGACAATAATGCAATTAAAGCAAAACACTTTAGGATTAATCATGGATCAATTGATAGAGATACATCATTAGCTATTAGTGCTTTATTAGCTATTTCTTTGAAACAGGAAAATATTGATGTTATTCATCAATATCCTTGGGATGTGACTCATAGTGGTGATTATGATTTGGATGAATTGTTTGAATGGATTGATATGAATTGTAAATAAGGAAGGGATATGAATGGATAAGGAAAGAATGGGAAATGGGAAGATTTTACCATTATTAGTTGAATTGTCAGTTCCTGCGATGATAGGAATGTTAGTTAATGCAATATATAATATTATTGATAGAATGTTTATAGGAAATGCTCCTCATCTGGGTTCGTTAGGTTTAGCTGGTATTACTGTATCTTATCCTGTAACTTTAGTTTTAATGGCTTTAAGTTTAATGGCTGGTGCTGGGGGAGCAACACGTTTTTCAATAGCATTGGGTGCTAAGAAGGATAAAGATGCAATGTACTATCAGGGAAATTCTTTGATGATTACTGTTTTATTTGGATTGTTCTTTATGATATTCGGTAATATTTTTATGAATCCTATTTTAAGTGTTTTAGGTGCTAGTGAAAATGTGCTACCTTATGCTAGAAGTTATTTAAGCATTATTTTATATGGAGCTGTTTTTCAGTGTATTTCAATGTGCGGCAATAACTTTTCTAGGGCTCAAGGAAATGCCAAGAATGCTATGATTTCTCAAATGCTTGGAGCTTGTTTTAATATAGTTTTTGATTATATTTTGATTGTAAGATTATCGATGGGAATGGAAGGTGCTGCTCTAGCAACTATTGGAGGACAGTTTTTAAGTATGGTTTGGCAGTTATCATATTTGTTTTCTAATAGAAGTTTAATTCAATGTAAGCTAGCACATTTAAAATTAAAACTTTGTTATTCAATTGATATTATTCAAACTGGTATTCCTGCTTTTTTGATGCAGTTATCTACCAGCTTATTAAATATTGTTATTAACGGCACATTAGCTAAATATGGTGGGGATGTAGCTATTTCTACTGTAGGTATTATAACTAGTGTTCAAACTTTGATGTTAATGCCTTTAACTGGTATGACTCAAGGACAACAGCCAATCATTAGTTTTAATTATGGAGCAAAGAAATTTTCAAGAGTAAAAGAAACATTAAAATATACAATTATTGGTTCTACTATTATTTCTGTATTAGGTTTTATTGTTATAGAGCTTTTCCCAGCTATGATTATTACAATGTTTAATAAAGAAGCACAAATTATTCAATTAGGAACATTTTCTTTAAGAATATGGTTTATATGTTTACCTCTTATTGGTTGTCAAATGATGTGTGCAAACTTTTTTCAGGCGATTGGTATGGTTGGACAATCAAGCTTTTTAAATCTATTAAGGCAGTGTTTATTATTAATTCCATTTATACTTATTCTATCATTAATTTTTGGATTAAATGGAGTTTTCTACGCAGTACCATTTGCAGATGTGCTTGCTTTTATTATAACAATTATTTTAACAATTAAGAAATTGAAGACATTTAATGAGGTATAGCATAACAGCTATATCTTTTTTATTAATAACTATTTATCCTAAATATGATTTGTTTTTTCTTGACATGATTTATGAATATTGATATTATATTTTTAGTTCCTATGGGGGAGTAGCAAACGTAAAATATACGTAATAAGTCAACATACTGATCTTAAGATCTGGCTTATTTTAATATGCGAGACTCATGTATAACAAGATTTTTTTGCTATACTGAGTTTTATAAGAGAGAGTAAACTCAAGTGTAGCACTTGAGTTTTTTATTTTGGAACTATGGGAGGATATAGGAAAATGGAGTGGAGTTTTGTTTTTGTTTTTAATAGCGTCCTACTGGGCGTTGGTTTAGCTATGGATGCATTTTCAGTTTCTTTAGCTAATGGTTTAAATGAGCCTAAAATGAGAATAAGAAAAATGTGTGTTATAGCTGGAGTATTTGCTTTTTTTCAGACGTTGATGCCTATGATTGGCTGGATTTGTGTACATACTGTTGTACAATATTTTCAAATGTTTGAAAAGCTTATACCTTGGATTGCATTAATTTTATTGGGCTATATTGGTGGTAAAATGTTAATTGAGGGAATTAAGAATAATGATAATGATGAAACTTATAAGGTTGGATTTTTAGCCTTATTAGTTCAAGGTATAGCAACTTCTATAGATGCTTTAACTGTTGGTTTTGCTATATCAAATTATAATTTGATAATGGCTCTTGTTTGCTCTTTAATAGTGGCAGGTGTGACTTTTATAATTTGCTATATAGGATTGATTATCGGAAAGAGATTTGGAACAAGATTCTCAAATAAAGCAACTATTCTTGGAGGATGCATTTTAATATTTATTGGATTAGAAGTTTTTGTTACAGGAGTTTTCTTTTAATTTATATTGTATAAAGAACTTTATGACCATTTTCATTAAAGTTTTTTTTTAACTGAAATATGCTATAATGATGAAAAGAGGTGGTTATATGAAAGCATTGCCATTAGGAATCATGGATTATAGAAAACTTATAACAAATGATTATTATGCAGTAGATAAGACTTTAATGATTAAAGATTTTCTTGAAAGAAAAAGTGAAGTTACTCTAATTACTCGACCAAGACGCTTTGGAAAAACACTGAATATGTCAATGATGGCGGAGTTCTTTGATATTACAAAAAATTCATCAGACTTATTTAAAGATACAAAGATTATGAAAACAGAATATGCAAAAAACATCAATCAGTACCCTACGGTCTTTATATCATTTGCAGAAGCGAAAAAGGATAAAGATAGAATAGTAAAATATATAAAGATGGCTATAAGAAATGAATACGAGCGTTATGATTATATATTTAAAAATATGACAAAGTTTGAAGAATTTGATTATAATCAGATTATAAACTGTTTTTTTAGCAAAGAAAATGAACTGAATAATATTGATAACAGTTTAGCTTTTTTAATGAAGATGCTAGAAAAATACTATCATAAAAAAGTCATGGTATTTATAGATGAATATGATACACCATTTATAGAGGCACATATCAATGGTTTTTATAAAGATATCAATGGAGATTTATCTTCACTTCTTCATAATACTTTAAAATTATCACCTAGTTTACAGTATGCAATGCTTACAGGAATACAAAAAGTATCGATTGACGATTTGAATAATCTTGTTGTCTGCACAGTTGCAGATGATGAATACAATCAGTACTTTGAATTTAGCGAAGAAGAAACAAAGCAATTGTTAGAATATTACGGACTTAAGTTAAATAATGAAGTGAAAGAAATGTACGATGGATACCATATAGGAAATATGGATATTTACAATCCATGGTCTATCATCAACTATGCTAATAAAAAAGAACTGATACCTTATTGGGTGAATACTAATGCGAACATGATGATAAGAAGTACGATAGAAAAAAGTGATAAAATATTTAAAGAGAAATATGAAGCATTAATACAAAATGGATATTTGGAAACAACAGTATCGCTCGAAACAAACTTATATGAATTAGAAGATGAATCATTTATTCAAATATTTTTAACAGAAATACTGTGGGGATTGTTAGTCAATGTGGGCTATTTGACGATAGAAGAAAAAATATCACCATTAAATAGCATATATAAAGTTAGAATACCTAATCAGGAAATGCAGAAAGAATTCCAATCACTAATAGCTACTATATGATTATGCCAGGAATACGTACATAGCTATCGAATGACTATGAAATCATCAGCAATAGAGCAGATAGAGAAGAAGAAATATAATGAAGGATTGACAGGAAAAATCATACATATCGGCTTAGCACACAACAAAAAGAAAGTAAATATGAAATGGAAACAATGATGGAAATAATATCATTGTTTTTTTTATTTTATATTAATCTCTTTAGTCTAATCTTAATACAATCTTAATGTCTATTCATATATAATAAAATTAGGTGATGAGTATGGAGATAGTATTATTTATACTTGGTATAATCATTTTTATAATGACAAATTTATACTTTGTTAATGAAATTGATGAGTTTATTAATCATTCCAAAAATATTTTAGTTCTATATGATCATATTGAAGATGTAGATGGTTATGAAGATAAAGTAGACTATCAAGATATTAATGAAATGGATATAATTAAACAGTATGATTATTATATAATATATTGTCATGATGATTATTTAAATCTTATAACTAATTATCAAATTAGAAAATATATATCAAATTGTCAAATATATGCATGCTGTTATGATGATATTTATTTAAATTTATATTTAAAAGAAAACATTAAAGTTATGCCTTCCATAAATATTAAAGAGTTAATTAATAAATTATATGATCAAAAAAATAAATCAATTAACTAATTATCAAATCATTGCTTTAGGTTTTCTTATCATTATTTTGATTGGAACATTATTATTAATGCTGCCAATATCATCATCAAAATCTACATCATTTTTAGATTGTCTGTTTACAGCAACAAGTGCCTGTTGTGTAACTGGATTAATTGTAGCTGATACATATATGAATTGGACAATATTTGGACAGATTATCATTCTAATATTAATACAGATAGGAGGATTAGGATTTATAACTATTGGTGTCTTTTTTGCCTCATTTCTAAGAAGAAAAATTAATCTTAAACAAAGAGGATTGATTGAAGAAAGCATGAATACTTTAAAATTATCAGGTGGTGTTCGCTTAGTCATTAGAATTATGAAATTAACTTTTATGTTTGAAAGCATTGGAGCTATTGTTTTATCATATGTATTTATACAAGATTTTGGTCTATTAAGAGGAATATATTATGGTATATTTCATTCTATATCAGCTTTTTGTAATGCAGGATTTGATTTGCTTGGAATCATTGAACCATATTGTTCCTTGACTGGATATATTAATAATTATATTGTTAATATAACAATTATTTTCTTAATTGTTATAGGTGGGTTAGGTTTTATAGTATGGGATGATTTATTAGAGAATAAACTTAATTATCATAAGTATTTATTGCAAACAAAAATTGTTTTATTAATGACATTTTTATTAATAATGATAGGAACATTATTACTATATGTTACAGAAAATCAAAGTGTTTTATCATCGTTCTTTCAATCAGTTACAGCAAGAACAGCTGGATTTAATACTTATGATATTTCTAAATATAGTCAAGCTGGTAAATTTTTGATGATTTTTCTAATGTTTATCGGTGGAAGTCCAGGTTCAACTGCTGGAGGTGTAAAAACAACAACTTTATTTGTAATTATAGTATTTATGAAATCTATGATATCTAATCAAGAATGTAATGCTTTTAAAAGAAGATTTGATTCATCAATTATAAAAAAAGCATCAATGATAATCTTTATATATCTTTTTCTAATAGTTACAAGTGTGTTTATAATATCTTTTTTACAGCCAGAAATATTATTTTTAGATCTTTTGTTTGAAGTCGTTTCAGCCATTGGAACAGTTGGTATATCTACAGGTATAACAAGAGATCTCAGCATTTTATCACGTTTAATTATTATATTATTAATGTATTGTGGAAGATTAGGAAGCTTAACATTTGCGGTTTGTTTTACGGCAAAAAAGAATAAAAATAAATGTAAAAATCCAACTGAAAAGATTGCTGTTGGATAGGAGGAAATTATGAAAACTGTATTAATTATAGGAATGGGACGTTTTGGACATCATCTTGCTAAAAACATGGTAAAATTAAGAAATGAAGTTATGATTGTTGATAAAGATGAGAAGCGATTGGAAGATTTAACAAGTATTGTATCTGATATAAAAATAGGTGATTGTACTAATGAAGATGTTTTAAAAAGTTTTGGATTAGATAATTTTGATATCTGTTTTGTTTGTATTGGAACAAATTTTCAAAGTAGTTTAGAAATAACAAGTTTATTGAAAGATTTAGGAGCAAAATATGTTATATCACAAGCAACAAGAGATATTCATGAAAAATTTCTACTAAGAAATGGTGCTGATGAAGTTATTTAT